>CAKZNE010000085.1 GCA_937129395.1 uncultured Cryomorphaceae bacterium
AAAATTAAAATATAATGCGCAAATTATTCTATTTCCTAGGTCTTTCCTTGTTTTTGATGTCTTGTAATCAAAATTCTGGTGAATCAGGATCTGGTGCTGAAGGAAGTTCCAATGCAAAAGTTGATCAACTGAAAGGCGAAGTGATGAAAATTCACGACGATGCCATGCACAAAAAAGGTGATGTACAAAGTTTATTAACGACTCTTAAGAAGGCCGAATTCTCAAGTACTGAAGATTCCCTAGCCATCCAAGAGGCTTATAAAGCTTTAAAAAATGCGGATAAAGGTATGATGCAGTGGATGCGTGAATTTAAGCAAGTAGATGATCAAGGTTGGTCTGAAGATGAGAAAATTGCTTATTTGAAAGAAGAGTTGGAAAAAATGAACAGTATCAGTAATTCAACTAATGAAGCTTTGGCACTGGCCAATGAGACTGTAGAAACAGTAGCTGGTAACAAATAATATTTTACGATTTATTCTTGTAAATCGGAACCATTGAGCAGGCTTCGCCAAACATGATGCTTTTTGCGAAAGGCTTCAGTTTGGCGGCAAAGCTCAAATAGGCTTGTGATGGGATGGGAAGATCTCCACATCCTTTTATTATCACTCTTTTATCCTGAAATTGGGACATGTCTATTTTGGAAATATTTTCTTCCATAATCTGTGCTTCCAAAACCTCAGATTCTCCAATAATTACCTTTGCCGCATGGTCCTGCAAAAGGGTGCCAATTAGCATATAAGCCCATTGAGGAATTATAGCATCGGCAGAGCAATTTACAGAGACGAATGCCTCTTTATAAATACTCCAATCATGGCCTTTTAGCGATTGGCGGAAATCTTTTTCTCTTAGAATAAGGCCCTCATATAACCAAGGTTCAATATCCAAATGAAATCTTTGACCTTTAGAATAGTAGTCTTCTAAATTGATATTTATTAGCCCACTATTGGCAACTTTATTTACAATTTCTTCCGCCATAATTGCTGTTTAAAGAAAACCCAGTTCTAATTTTGCCTCTTCACTCATAAGGTCCTTTGTCCACGGCGGTTCAAAGGTTAATTCAAGATCTACTTCATTTACTTCTTGTATAGATCTTACTTTTTCCTTTACTTCTTCGGGCATACTTTCGGCAACGGGGCAGTTTGGGGAAGTTAAGGTCATCAGAATTTTCACATCACATTCATCACTTACTTGAACGTCGTATATCAATCCCAATTCATATATGTCCACAGGTATTTCGGGGTCGTAAATGGTTCTTAAAACATCCACCGCTTTTTCTCCAATGGCTTGTAATTCTGCATCTGTCATAATCCCAATATTTTAATTAGCCGCTTGCATAGCAATGGCGTAAAATTTCATTTGTTTAATCATACTCACCAAACCATTTGCTCTTGTGGGTGACAAATGATCTTTTAATCCTACCTCATCCACAAAACTCATATCAGCAATGCTTATATCCTCTGGCTTTTGGCCCGATAAAACCCTAACCATTAAGGCTATCAATCCCTTGGTAAGAATGGCATCGCTATCTGCTGTAAAAATTACTTTTTTCCCACTTTCATCCATTTCGGCATGCAGCCAAACCTGACTCTGGCAGCCTTTAATGATATTCTCCTCAGTTTTGTATTGAGGATCAATTAGGGGTAGAGATTTTCCCAATTCTATAAGGTATTCATAACGCTGCATCCAGTCTTCGAACATTTCGAATTCTTCGATAATCTCCACTTGTATTTCTGAAATCGTCATAAACTTCTAATTCTTTTGCAAAGATCGTTAAGAGCAAAAGGATGAGCAAGACTTATAGAAAGTATTTAACTGACAATAAAGCTTTTGCCTATATTTTTCCACTCACCAAATAGCCATGACTTTCAGCTATTTCTTCTACCGTGTAGGATTGCCAGTCGGAATGTAGTTTTAAGCTTTTTACCTCCTCCACATTTCCAGGTCTGATTTTTTGATCCAGAATAGGAATTTCCAAACGCTTGTATAGATCTATATAATCCTTAAAACGCCATCTGTTTTGAGGTTGAACAGAATTGTCGATTCGGGCCCATCCTGATTTACTGTATTTCAAAAAATTATAAATAGTGATGGAAGAATCCAAATGCGCAAAGTGATCAGACATATCAATAAAATGGCTCATAAAAGCCAATCCAACCCAATCGTATCCTCCAGGATTAAACCTTAAGTCTATGATACAAGCCTTTTTATTTTGAATTTGATTAACGATTTTGGAAGCAATTTTATGCGTACCATTAATCAAATCTTTTTCATAATCATCACTCTCTTCTGCTTTTTCCCAATATCCATTTGCATCAACAGATTGATAATCAGCAAGTCCGTCCATCCCATTAATTTGTATATAAGCG
>CAKZNE010000086.1 GCA_937129395.1 uncultured Cryomorphaceae bacterium
GTTTGCACTTTCTGGCAATTCCAAACTATCTAGGAATTTCAATTTGTTTTGCTCAAGATTATAGGAGTAAACCTTCTGCTTGTATTCAAACTCAAAGTTTTGGCTAGACTTCCAAGTCAAACTAGGAAATCGCTTGTATTTCAATGACATAAGTGAACTTACTTCTTCATTAAAATCGGCCAGACTTAAAACAGCCTTATACTTTTTAGCCTTAGCAGCAGAACCCACAAAAATTTGATCTTCACCGCTTTTTTCCTTTATAAAAGTAAAATCATCTGAATCCGCTATCCACTGGAATTGGTTGAGGCTTTCTACTTTAAGATTAAAATAGCGACCTACAATAGCGTCCTTCATGGTGAGGGACTTTTCTTGCGCCGATAGGTTAAGGGAGATCAGTAAAAGAAGAATACTAGAAAATTTCATTATTTGATTTTTGGTTGGGCAAATGTAATTAGTTCAGTGGATTTCTTCCCCATGCTAATTTTCATTCAGGGATTTAGTAGATGTTTTGAAGTTTAGTAGGGAGAATGATCCAATAGACGGGCAAGTATTGAGAAATTAACCGATGTAAAACGGCTAGTTTTTCTGCCATTCATTAGATTTGAATTTGAAAGAAAATCGATTCGCAAATTCAAATAAGCATGGACTCCGAAATACTTATATACCAAACAGAGGACGGTGAAACTAAAATAGACACCCGACTGGAAAATGAAACGGTGTGGCTTAGTATCGAACAAATGGCGACGCTTTTTCAAAAAGGTAAATCAACCGTTAATGAGCATATTATTAATATTTTCAAGGAGGGTGAATTGGATAAAGTTACTTCCTTGAGAAAAATCGGTAATTCCGATTTTTCTACAAAACCCACCAATTTTTATAACCTAGATGTCATAATTTCCGTTGGCTACCGCGTTAAATCTTTACGAGGAACTCAATTCAGGATATGGGCTACAAAGCGATTGCGTGAGTATATTGTGAAGGGTTTTGCTATGGATGATAACAGACTTAAGGAGGCCGGTAGGGGAAATTACTTTGATGAATTGCTTTCTCGAATTCGGGATATACGTTCATCTGAAAAAGTGTTTTGGTGTAAAGTTCTTGATATTTATGCAACTAGTATAGATTACAATCCTGATGCCGTTGACTCCCAAATGTTTTTTAAAATTGTTCAAAACAAAATGCATTGGGCGGCCCACGGAAAAACAGCAGCAGAGGTTATTTTTTCTCGAATTGATTCCTCAAAGCCTAATCTTGGACTTACAAGCTTTAGTGGAGAAGTTCCAAGTCGGAAGGAAACCGCAATTGCCAAGAATTATTTAAATAAAAAGGAGTTAGATGTGCTAAACAGGATGGTAACAGCCTATTTGGAAGTAGCTGAATTGCAAGCCCTAAGTGGCAAACCCATGTATATGAAGGATTGGACCAGTCGCTTAGATGATTTTTTGAAAATGACTGGTAATGATATTCTTGACCATGCAGGAAAAATAAGCCACAAAATAGCTGTTGAAAAAGCCCATTCAGAATATGAAAAATTCAAAAGACAAGAGGATGGGGAACTGAGCCGAGCTGAAAAAGATTTTGTAATTCATTTAGAACAAAGCGCAAAAGGCATTAAAAAACAGAAATAGTGGGTGGATTAAGGCAAACTACTTTTTTTAAAAACCCTTAAAAATCTCCTTCATGGCAGGACGGTTGTTGTATTTTTCTAGGAGTTTAACCTTTAATTCCCTTGCTGAATCTCTGCCTCCTTCCAATTTTGACAATTTTTTCAAATAATCTAATAATGAATGATATACTGGTCTTCCTGTTTGTTCCGCGACATCCCAAATAGCTGTTTTGTAAATTTCTACCAATTGCAATGAGTATTTTTCTTTCAGAATTGGCGTGTACTCAATAACCGTTTTAATATATCTTGAGGAATCGACAAGTTGAAATAGTTCGTCAATCTTTTTTTCCTCAATAAATATTTTTGCCAAATCGTCCAATCCTGTCGAACTTCGATCGTCATGGTATTTATCCTTTATTATTGTGAGGATCTCATTCCGGGTTTTATTCCAATTTTCCTTATTAACGGAGCTCTTTAGATTTTTATAATATTTTATTTCAGAAGAGTTTGTTAGAAACAAATTTCTCGCAAGATCCTGGTATTTTTCTAAATTTTTTTGTTTTCCATACAATTCCAATAATTGATCTTGCCATCCTTTAATCGTTCCCCAATATCTGCTCTTTCTAGCAATTTCAATTCCTTCTAAAATCAATCCCTCAGCTTTTTGAAAGTCCCTTTTGGATAGAACATCATCTACTTTCATTTGTCTCATTTTTGTAAAATGCAAGTACTTGTCAATAATCCCCTCTACCTCTGACTTTTTCTCCTCATATATTAAAAGGTTTATTTTTTCGATCATATAATGTTCGGTGTAATACTCTTTAGTCCAATCATTTGAGTTTACAAGGTTTACTATTTGATCATCAATAAATTGATAGGCATTTTTCAATTTACCAAGCTCAATTGAAGCTTTAAAAAATAATGGTTCCAAGTCGTCTCCTGCACCATGATCATTGTAATCTTCAATTTGAACTTGTTCATAAAGCCAATTGTATATTTCAAGTTTTAAGCCCTTTGAGTTCGTTTTATCCAGAATTTTTTCGATTTCAGAAAAAGCAACCGAAATTGCACCTCCAAACATACCCGAAGAGTCATCTGTATTTGGGATAGCGGAAATCCCTTCCATGGCCAAGGCGGCAGCTATGCAAAATGTTTCAATAAGGTTCCCTTGAGAATGGTGGTAATTCATCTTATCGATAAAAAAGTTAAGACCCTTCATAGCCTGATTCACGCTTCGATAATCAATAAAACCTTGGTTAGAGTGATTTTCTAAAATGTCACTTATCTGATTCTGATAGTAAGATATAGTCCCCATAAAGTCTGAAATTTTAGGTTTCGCAAAAACGACCCTTATTTGATTTTTAAAATCTTTATTCGTTTTTCCAAATTCATATAATTTTAAATCTGAATTTTTACGATTAGCATTATACGAAATAGATTCCAACCCATTAAAAACTAAAGATTGACGCATTACATTCAATTCCTTACTCAATGGATTTAACATTTTTACATTATGCTCAGGGTTTAAGTTTTTAGACTCAAACTTTTCCGAGTATTCGGATTTAGTTAAAGAATTTGACATAATTTCAGCAAATCCATTATCCGAAAATCTATCCGAAACTAAATTTTGAATTTTACGAGCATCAATTTTTTCAGAATACGAAATAGAAGTGTTTAATTTTTCAGGAATATTAATATTATTGAATCCATAAATTCGTAAAATTTCTTCCACTATATCAGCCTCTCTCGTTACATCATTTCTATATGCAGGAACTTCTAATTCTAAAACACCTTCATTTTCAGATAAAGTTTTAATGTCTAAATCTCTCAAAATTGAATCTACAACATCTTTCTCTATTTCTTTACCAATTAAACTATTACATTTTTTATAACTGAAATTTACTTTATGATTTTCAATAGGATTTGGATACACTTCAATCACAAGGCCTTGATTTATTCCTTCAATATTGGTCAAAACGACTTCGGTAGAAGCCATTGAAGTACAGCCATTCCCATCTGTCACCAAAACTTGGTATTCCCCTGCTACAATACTTTCCAAATCTCTGCTTATTTCGCCTGTATTCCACTCGTAAGAAAACGGTGGTGTTCCGCCCATGATTTGCAGTGAAATACTGCCATTTGTTTTGCCACAAGTCGCCTCGTATGCAGTGGCTTCAATCCCTTCAATACCTGCCAAAACTTCTACCATAAAAGTTTGAGATTTGGAGCAACCATTGGCAT
>CAKZNE010000087.1 GCA_937129395.1 uncultured Cryomorphaceae bacterium
GATGGCTGTTCCAATATCTTGGGTCATGTAAACGCTGGTACCGTCGCTTCTTAAAAGGATTTTTTGATCCATCCCTTCATCGGATAAATCTACCCAAACGGAACCATCATCCTTTTTATAAAAAACGCCCTTATCCAAACCGTCTTCTACCAATTTCTTACCTAATAAATAGGTATTACTTTCATAATAATATTTATCAAAGTTCACTCCCATTGCGGCGTAGGTATCTTCAAAACCAGCATAAACCCATTCGTTCATGGTTTTCCAAAGGCTCATTACATCTGGGTCATTTTTTTCCCATTTTTGAAGCATTTCTCTAGCTTCCAAAATAATTGGGGCTTGATTTTCGGCTTCTTTTTGTTCTAGGCCTTTTTCCAGTAATACTTGAATCTGCTTTTTGTACTCCTTGTCAAAAGCCACATAATATTTACCTACTAGCTTATCCCCTTTTAGTCCGCTACTTTCTGGAGTTTCGCCTTCACCAAACTTTTGCCAAGCAAGCATGCTTTTGCAAATATGGATTCCTCTATCATTAATGATTTGGGCTTTAATCACCTTATGTCCAGCAGCTTCTAATAATCTAGAAACTGAAAATCCCAAGAGGATATTTCGGATATGTCCGAGATGTAAAGGTTTATTGGTATTTGGTGACGAATATTCTACCAAGGTGCAATTGGAATTAGGTTTAGCCCTTCCAAAATCTACATCTTCATTCAATTCATTCAGCTGACTCATCCAATACGAATCGCCAATTACTAGGTTTAAAAAACCCTTTACCACATTGTAATCACAAACTTCTTCTATGTTTTCTTTTAGGTAAACTCCTAATTCTTCAGCTGTTTGTTCTGGTCCTTTTTTGCTACTTCTTAAATATGGAAATACAACGATGGTAAGATCTCCTTCAAATTCCTTTCGGGTTTGTGCGAGTTCAATATTTTCTACTTCTAATTGGTAAAGAGATTGAATTGCCAATTTGGCCTTTTCTTCTATTTTATTTTTTAATTCAAACATGAATAATCTTAATCCTAATTCTTTTCTATTTCTTCAATTACAGGCTTCAAAACATCAAAAGCTGCTTCGGCCATGGCATTCCCTTTATCACAAAGCAGTGGGTTGATTTCGGTGGTTTCCAAACAACATATTTTTGGACTTTTCACCAATTCTTGCATTAAAACACGGGCTTCTTCTTTTGTTAAACCACCTGGTACCGGAGTTCCCGTTCCCTTGCTAATGCTTGGGTCCATGCTGTCTACATCAAAAGAAATATAAATAATATCACAATCATTTAAATGGCTCAAAGCTTTTTCGGCAACAGCCTTAGATCCCATTTCCCTTAGCTCTGCTGTAGTAATATTAGGCATGGAATATTTTGCCATCAAATGATCTTCTGGAGCTTCCGTATCTCTTACTCCTACAAAAAACAAATCCTCAGGTTTTACTCTAGCTTTTTCTCCTTTTATTGTATTCCAAATGTCTATAGTGCTTGGTACAGGGTCATTAATCTTCATTTCCTGATTATCATCTGCTATAGACATCGCCAAAGGCATTCCGTGAACATTTCCTGACGGACTGGTAAAAGGTGAATGTAAATCTGCGTGAGCATCAATCCAAATTACACCTAGGCGCTTATTTGGCAAAGCATCCTTAATTCCCATAATCGTTCCAGCTGCATTGCTATGATCCCCAGAAAAAACAACTGGAAATCTGCCTTCCCTAAGTTCAGAACTCACCGCTTGGGTCGTTTGCTTAAAGACCTCTAGAATATGTCCTAAACGTATAGCACTTTTATCAGTATTGGCCTGAAAAAGCTGCTCATTAAAATGAGGAACCTTAATAATAGGATAGCGATTAAAAAAATCTGAATCCTTATCAAAGCTCGCCAATCTTAGAGAATCAAAACCCAGGCTTGCACCTCTGGTTCCAGCTCCTAATTCCGACATTAAACTGATATAGCGAATTTCTTTAGGCATAGTCAAAAATTTTAAGCTGCAAAAGTAGTTTAATGCTATGGAATAGTAAAACGGATTTGGGCGAATTGCCTTTGGATTTTCAGGAAGCTTAAAACAAATCTCAATTTTAAAAATTATCCATTATTTTGGCATCCCATTAAAATGCATTTGGAAACAAAAGAGGACATTCTTGAAGGATTAAAAAGTGGTAGTGAACAAGCCTATAAGGATTTGTTTTACACCTATTTCGAACCCCTTACTTACTTCGCTAACAAATACTTAAAGGATATTGATCTTTCTAAGGATTTGGTTCAAGGCGTTTTTACGCAGCTTTATGAAAAGCGTGAAGATTTAAAAATAAGCAGCTCTTTAAAATCCTATTTATTCCAATCCGTAGCCAATAGATCGGTAAACCAATTGAAAAGTGATAAAATTCATTTGAAACATCACGAGGATATAAAGCATAGATCTGAAGATTCTTATCAAGAGGATAAAATGGAAACCTTGGAATTGGAATCGAAAATTAATAGACTAATAAATGGACTCCCAAGTCAATGCCAGCATATTTTCAAACTCAGTCGGTTTGAGCATAAAAGCAACCAAGAAATTGCGGATGAATTGGGTCTTTCCAAACGAACAGTAGAAACCCAAATTAGCAAGGCTTTAAAAGTTCTTAGACAATCGCTTTCCCTTTTAATTCTTGAATTCGCCCTTCGCTTTTTCGAGTAAAATCAACAATATTTCATTTTTTACTTACTGTTTTTCAGCTATTTAACAAAAAAGTTGAAATTACCGTACGTGTGCCCTTCACTTTGTTTGTCCTATACATGAGCGGTAGACAGTTCCTTCCGTTTTTAGGATTTAACCAATGGAAAAAATAAATATTAAGTTTGGTAAATCCACCTTTAAAAATT
>CAKZNE010000088.1 GCA_937129395.1 uncultured Cryomorphaceae bacterium
AGGTGGCGTTGCTTCGAGTTTTTCGGCAGGAAAAGGTTTTGGAAGTGGAATTTTCTCGAGGGGGGTGGAATTTGGTTGTCTGCGAATTCCAACTGGACAATTTATGCAGATGGATGCAAGGCGAATACCCTTTATTGAAGAGTTTGATGTGATAACTGCTTTTGATGTATTAGAGCACATAGAGGAAGATGAGGTTGTTCTTGATAATATGTACCGGGGCTTAAAGTCTGGTGGAGGAATTCTACTCACAGTTCCTCAGCATAGTTGGTTGTGGAGTCAATCCGATGATTATGCCTGCCATGTAAGAAGATATTCTGCAAAGGAGCTGCATGAAAAAGTGGAGCGAGCGGGTTTTAAAATCGTTAGAAGTACTTCCTTTGTATCCATCTTGTTGCCTGTGATGCTATTTTCTAGATTAAGGAGAAAAGGGGATAGAAAATTTGATTCTAAGGAAGAGTTTTCTATACCTAAACCCCTGAACTGGTTATTTGAAAAGCTCATGCAAGTTGAGAAAATTCTTATTCGCAAAGGTTGGTCACCGTCACTAGGTGGCTCTCGTATGATTGTTGCAAAAAAATAGATTGACAAGGATTGAGCATGGGAAAGTTGACGATAGAGTTTAACAAGCCCTTTATGACGGGAAAAGAACTGTCAAATATTGCCGAGGCACATATTAAAGGGATGCTTGCAGGCGATGGTGATTTTACCCAAAAGTGCCATGTCTGGTTAGAGAGTTATACGGGGGCGAGCAAGGCCTTATTAACTAATTCGTGCACGGCAGCCTTAGAAATGTCAGCTATTTTGTTGAATATTCAGCCTGGTGATGAGGTTATTACAGCAACTTTTACCTATGTGGCTACTGCTGAAGTTATTGCCTTATTAAAATTAAAGCCTGTATTGGTAGATGTTTTGGAAGATTCTTTCCTTATTGATCCCGAAGCTATTCGAAAAGCCATTACGCCAAAAACAAAGGCGATTGTGCCGGTTCATTTGTTTGGACAAACGGCGAATATGGATGAGATAAATAAAATTGCTAAAGAGCATAATCTTTTTGTAATTGAAGATACTGCACAAGCTATTGGTTCTGATTATACTTTTGAAGATGGAACTACTGCAAAATCTGGAACCATTGGGGATGTGGGTTGCACTTCCTTTTTTCCGAGCAAAAACTTAGGTTGCTATGGTGATGGTGGAGCTATGTTTACTAATGATGATGAATTAGCTAAGAAAATAAGAATGGTGGCAAATCATGGGCAAACTGTGAGATATTACCATGATGAGGTTGGGGTAAATTCGAGGTTGGATAGTATTCAAGCTGCAATTTTAAGAAAGAAGCTACCACATTTAGACAGATATAATTCATCTAGAAGAAGTGCTGCAGAATTTTACAATGATGCCTTTAAGGACAGCCCTAAATTGATAACTCCTATTACTGAAAGTAACAGTACTCATGTTTTTCATCAGTATACGCTACAACTTGTTGGTGTAGAGAGGGATGCGATAATTTCTTTTTTAAATGAGAGGGGGATTCCAGCTATGATTTATTATCCGGTGGCCTTACATATGCAAAAGGCTTATAAAGATGATCGTTATAGTGAAGGTCATTTTCCTGTTACAGAAAGGCTGGTAAAATCTGTAATTTCCTTACCTATGCATTCGGAATTAGATAATGAAGACTTAGAATATATTAGTAATTCAGTATTAGAATACTTAAAAAACTAAAAAAATATGAAAATCGTTGTTGTTGGAACTGGGTACGTTGGTTTAGTAACGGGAACTTGTTTGGCAGATGTGGGAATTGATGTGATATGCGTTGATGTAGATAATAAAAAAATTGAAAATCTAAAAAACGGAATTCTTCCAATTTATGAACCAGGTCTTGAAAAATTGGTTCATAGAAACTTTGAAAAAGGAAGATTACAGTTTAGCACCAGTTTACCAGAAAGTATCGGTGGAGCCGATGTTGCTTTCATTGCTGTAGGTACCCCTCCAGGAGAAGACGGCAGTGCCGATTTAAAATATGTATTAGCTGTGGCCAAAGAAATTGGTGAAAACATGAACGATTACGGTGTAATTGTAACCAAAAGTACAGTACCGGTTGGTACAGCTAAAAAAGTAAAAAGTGCAATTCAAGACGCTCTTAGGGCCCGCTCTGTGAATATTGAATTTGATGTAGCATCTAACCCAGAGTTTTTGAAAGAAGGCGCAGCCATCAACGATTTCATGAAGCCAGATCGAATAGTTATTGGTATTGAAACCGAAAGAGCAAGGGCTACTTTGGAAAAATTATATCATCCATTTACCCTAAATGGACATCCGGTTATTTTTATGGATGTACCTTCTGCTGAGATGACCAAATATGCTGCAAACTCAATGTTGGCAACAAAAATTAGTTTTATTAATGACATCGCAAACCTTTGTGAAATTATGGGTGCAGATGTGAATTTAGTGAGAAAAGGAATTGGTTCTGACCCAAGAATTGGAAATAAGTTTATTTATCCAGGTATTGGATATGGAGGAAGTTGTTTTCCAAAAGATGTAAAAGCTTTGATTCGTACAGCAAGGGAAAATGGACATGAAATGAGGATTTTACAATCCGTAGAGGATGTAAATGAAGATCAAAAATCTGTTCTTTTTAATAAGGTAAAAGCGCGTTTTGGAGATTTAAGAGGAAAACATTTCGCCATGTGGGGACTTTCTTTTAAGCCAAATACGGATGATATGCGGGAAGCTCCTTCGGTTGTTATTATTAACCAATTATTGGAAGCTGGAGCTACTGTTTCGGCCTATGACCCTGTTGCAATTGATGAGGCAAAACATATGATAGGAGATAAAATTACCTATGCCAAAGATGAGTTTGAAGCCTTAGACAATGCAGACGCCTTATTGGTCGTTACGGAATGGGCGGAATTTAGAATCCCAGATTTTGATGATATAAAATCTAAATTAAAACAACCTTTAATTTTTGATGGGAGGAATATTTTTGAAAGAAGTCAAATGAAAGAATTAGGAATAGAATATCACTGTATAGGAGTCAACACAATAGTATGAAAAGAGTTTTAGTTACAGGAGCAGCTGGATTTTTAGGATCACATATTTGTGATCGATTTATTAAAGAGGGATATGCCGTGGTAGGTATGGATAACCTTATTACAGGGGATCTGAAAAACATCGAGCATCTATTTCCTTTACAGCAATTTGAATTTTACAACCATGATGTGTCCAATTATATTCATGTCTCTGGAAATTTGGATTATATCCTTCATTTTGCATCCCCAGCTAGTCCTATTGACTATCTAAAAATTCCAATTCAAACTTTAAAAGTGGGTTCTTTAGGAACACATAATTGCCTTGGTTTGGCAAAAGCCAAAGGAGCAAGAATCCTTGTTGCCTCAACCTCAGAAGTTTATGGAGACCCTATGGTTCACCCTCAGACCGAGGAGTATTGGGGAAATGTAAATCCAATTGGACCAAGAGGAGTTTATGATGAAGCCAAAAGATTTCAAGAAGCGGTAACAATGGCTTACCATACTTACCATGGATTGGAAACAAGAATCATAAGAATCTTTAATACCTATGGGCCAAGAATGAGACTAAATGACGGTAGAGTTTTACCGGCATTTATTGGTCAGGCACTAAGAGGTGAGGATCTTACCATTTTTGGTGATGGATCGCAAACGAGGTCTTTCTGCTATGTTGATGATTTGGTGGAGGGGATTTATCGTTTGTTGTTAAGCGATTATCCTCAACCCATGAACATCGGTAACCCAGATGAAATTTCCATTGGGGATTTTGCTGAAGAAATCATTAAACTAACTGGAACATCACAAAAGGTTATTTATCAGGATCTTCCAGTTGATGATCCTACACAGAGGCAACCTAATATTGATAAGGCAAGATCAATATTAAATTGGGAACCAAAGGTGACTAGGGCAGAAGGATTGAAAATTACTTATGAATATTTTAAATCTTTACCAGAAGATGATCTTTATAAAAAAGAACACAAAAGCTTCGAAGGGTTTATAAAAAGTTAATATGGCTAAAATCATTGTAACGGGTGGACTAGGATTTATTGGTTCCCATACTGTAGTAGAATTACAAAATGCTGGCCACGATGTACTGGTGGTGGATGATCTTAGCAATACCACCATTGAGGTTTTTGAAAGAATAAAATCCATTACCAATAAAGACTTTGAGTTTTATCAGCTTGATTTAAAAAAGAAAGATGATGTAAAATCCCTTTTTGCAAAAGCTGGAAAGGTTGATGGTGTAATTCATTTTGCAGCTTATAAAGCCGTGGGCCAATCCGTTAATTCTCCATTGGAGTATTATGAAAATAATTTAGGTTCCTTGGTTTATCTCCTTCAAGAAATGAGGGATAATAAATTGGATAACCTGATTTTCAGCTCTTCATGTACGGTTTATGGTCAAGCCGAAGATTTGCCGATTACGGAACATTCACCTGTACAAAGCGCATTATCACCTTATGGAAACACCAAACAAGTAGGTGAGGAAATAATTTTAGATGCTATTGCGGCTCATAATTTCAATACCATATCCTTACGCTACTTCAATCCAGTAGGGGCTCATCCAAGTGCGAAAATTGGAGAATTGCCATTGGGTGTTCCATTAAATTTAGTGCCTTATATTACTCAAACCGCTGTAGGTTTAAGAGAGCAGTTATCGGTTTTTGGAGATACTTATGATACCCATGATGGAACTTGTATCCGCGATTATATTCATGTTGTAGATGTTGCAAAAGCCCATGTAATTGCTGTAGAACGTTTGTTGGCAAAAGCCAATGAAGATAATTATGAGGTTTTTAATTTAGGGTCTGGAAAAGGAAGTACTGTTTTAGAGGTGATCCATGCTTTTGAAAAAGTATCGGGTAAAAATCTTAACTATAAGATTGTAGAAAGAAGAGAAGGTGATGTTACTGCGGCTTTCGCAGATACCACCAAGGCGAATGAAACTTTAGGGTGGAAGGCCGAAAAAAGCCTAGACGATGCCGTAGCAGACGCTTGGCGCTGGGAACAAAAAATTAGGGAGGAAGTCTAATAATAAAGATTCAATTCAATGTCATCAAAGAAAAAGATACTTATTACCGGAGGAGCGGGTTTTATTGGCTGTCATGTAGTAAAATTATTTGTTGAAAAATACAGTAATTATGAAATTTACAATCTAGATGCCCTTACCTACGCTGGGAATTTGGAGAATTTAAGCACAATTGAGAAGGCTCCAAATTACCACTTTATTAAGGCGGATATTGTAGATAAAGAACACATTGATGCCCTATTTCAAGAGTATAAATTTGATGGAGTTTTACATTTAGCCGCCGAATCTCATGTGGATAGATCCATAAAGGATCCTTTGGCTTTTGTAAAAACAAATATCATAGGAACGGTTAATTTATTAAACGCATTCCGCGATACTTGGATGGATAATTTTGAAGGAAAGCTTTTCTACCATATTAGTACGGATGAAGTTTATGGAAGTTTAGGTTCTACAGGCCTTTTTGAAGAAACAACCTCCTACGATCCAAACTCACCCTATTCAGCTTCCAAAGCAAGCTCGGATCATTTTGTAAGAGCTTATGGCGAAACTTATGGTTTGCCTTTTAAAATTACTAATTGTTCCAATAATTACGGACCGAATCAATTTCCTGAAAAGTTAATCCCTCTTTTCATTAATAATATTAGAAATAATAATCCTCTACCGGTTTATGGAGATGGAAGATATACCCGCGATTGGCTATATGTAATAGACCATGCAAGGGCTATAGACCTGGTTTACCATGATGGTAGGCTAGGGGAAACCTACAATATTGGAGGCTTTAACGAATGGCAAAATATCGACCTTATTAAAATTCTAATCCAACAAATGGATGAAAAATTGGGTAGAGCAAAAGGAGAATCCGAAAAGTTAATTACTTACGTAACGGATCGCCCAGGACATGATAGGCGCTATGCAATTGATGCTTCTAAAATAAATTCTGAATTGGGATGGAAACCTTCTGTTACCTTTGAGGAAGGCCTTTCTGAAACAATAGACTGGTATTTAGAAAATGAAAAATGGCTGAATAGTGTTACTTCGGGTGACTATAAAAAGTATTACGATAAAATGTATACAGAAAGATAGATTTTGTTTTTTTAGAATCTAAAATGGAGAGCTCTAGTAAAATTTCTCTCCTAAAACAATCCAAAAAAGCGGAATCTTCAACCTAAGGTTTCACTTTTTATATTTACGGACGAAAACCAAAACAGCAATCAAGGATTATGAAGCTTAATTTTGTGCCCAGATTAGTAGCCGTTCTGCTTTTTATTATTGCCGTTTCGTCCTGTACTCACCGATCTTATATTTATAGTCCAAGCCTTAATTTGGCAGAAAAACAAATGGAAGCTGGGCAAATAAGTGTAGGACTAAATGCAGCATTATTGCCCGAAACCTCTCCCGGTATAGCTACCAATGAAAGATGGGTTGCACCAGGTGCTTGTGTTAATGTTAAATTAGGTTTGACCGATAATTTAGAAATTAGAGCCGAAACTTGGGCCGACCTTACCGCAACTGATCCTTTTTTGAGAGGTACTACTGCCTTCTCTTTGGTTTATAAATTAAATACAGAATTGGATGATTGGGACTTTTTTGTAATCCCTAAATATGGCTTTGTAAGCTCTTTTTATTATCCCAAATCAGCAGTTTACGATTATGCAGGAATCAAAGGGCATGGCTTCTCGTTCAGTCTTGCTGCGCGGATGAATACCAAAGGGAAAATCAAACCTTATTTTGGTCTAAGTGGATTAATGGGCTTTGCGGACTGGCAAGCATCCAAAGAAGTTAACCCCAATGGGGTTCAAAGAAACAAGAATGGTCAAGCCGTTGTAATTCATGGCGGAGCGAGTATGAAGTTGAACGACTATTTAAGTTTTAATGCGGAGATTCCATTTATTTTTCAATTCGATCAATTTAATGAGCAATATTATATTTTTCCAACAGTCAGCGTTGGGCTAAGCGCAAGTTTGGGGAATCTTTGGAATAGGTAAATCACTTTGTTTTTCGGCACATCATAAGTCCATCTCTAATTGGTACAAGAACATTCTCCAATCGATCGTTTTCTTGTACCCAAGTATTAAATTCTAATAAAGCCTTAGTTTCCTGATCATCATCTTTTAGTTTTTGTACCACCTTTCCACTCCATAAAACATTATCCGCAATTATATATCCTCCTACATTTAAATCCTCCAAAATGAGTTTCAAATAAGTAAGGTAATTTTCCTTATCAGCATCGATAAATACCAAATCCCATTTTTCCTTTAAGTCAGGAATTAGCTCTAGGGCATTGCCGATTTTCATTTCAATACAATCTGAAAACCCACTTTGATCAAAATGCGATTGAGCAAAATCTTCTAGCTCCTCATTAATATCTACAGTGATCAACTTTCCGTTTTTAGCCAATCCTTCAGCCAAACAAATTGCGGAATATCCAGTGTAGGTCCCAATTTCTAAAATCCGATTTGGGCTTATCATTTTGCTAAACATAGATAAAACCCGTCCTTGTAAATGGCCACTAAGCATTCTGGGCTGTAAAACCTTAGCCCTGGTAGAACGATTGAGCTTGGCTAGTGTTTCACTTTCTTTTGCGCTATGATTTTCGGCATATTCATTAATGCTTTCTGGTAAAAATTCCATGTTTATGTATTGGGTTGATAAATTAGGGTACTGAGCTTATTAGGGTCAAAAATTTCATTTGATATTTCCAATAAATCCGAAGATTGAATGGACTCCACCTTTTTCGTAATCTCTTCGAAGCTGTCAATTTTATTAAAACTCAATAGGGATTTTCCCAAAGAAAGCATAAGAGATGCGTTGTTTTCTTGGGCCATGGCTATCTGACCTAACATTTGTCTTTTTGCCTTTTTTAATTGTAAAATGCCTAGAGGTTTTTCTCTTAGTTTTTTCAATTCCTTTTCTATTAAAACAAGGGTTTTGTCAATGTTCGTTGAATCCGTTCCAGCATAAACTCCAAACAAACCCGTATCTGAATAGGGGCTGTAAAATGATTCTATATTATAGGTGAAACCGTATTTTTCTCTAATGTTTAAATTAAGCCTTGAATTCATCCCAGGGCCTCCCAGCAAATTGTTTAATAGGTGTAGGGTTCGAGCATTTTTATGGTCGGCGGCATAGGCCCTATTTCCAATAATTGCATGACATTGATATACAGGTTTTTTGAATTTTTGATTTGAAGGAGAATAGGGGTTCGGCGAAATACGATTGGTTTGGCTTTTACCATTTTGAAGATCGGAACTGATGAATAATTCCAATTTATTTTTTAAGTCGCTACTACTGATATTTCCTACA
>CAKZNE010000089.1 GCA_937129395.1 uncultured Cryomorphaceae bacterium
GGTAAGGTTATCCACATATCTTCCAGCACCCTCAAACTGGTACACTTCCACGGTATCTTGTAAAAAACTTTGTGCCTGCTTCATAAAAAGTGATTCTTGGAATACCTTATAAAAGGTAAATCCAGCAGGTATCATCACCAAAATTCCTGTAATGGAGGCCAAACGGGCAATTAATCTTCTGCGCTGCGAGTTGGCGTAGCGCACCATGGGAAACCGCAAAAACTTGATGACCAAAAAAGTGGCCAGACCAATAAAAATGGTATTGATAGTAAATAAGTACATGGCCCCCGCCGCATACCAGGGTTTACCAATGGCCAGACCAAAACCTACAGTACAAAGAGGCGGCATCAAAGCTGTTGCAATGGCCACACCAAATATAACACTGGCAATGGTGCCTTTTTTGGCCCGTGCAATCACAAGGGCAAGTCCACCAAAAAATGCAATCAGCACATCCCGAATATCTGGCTTGGTCCGTGCCAAAAGTTCGGACGATTCATCACGAAGCGGAAAAAGATAGAAGAACAAAAAAGCAGTGATGACACTCAAAACCACCATAACGGCAAAATTTTTGAGCGATCGTCGCAACGTATCTATATCATTTATGGCCAAGGACATCCCCATTCCCAAAATAGGGCCCATTAACGGAGAAATTAACATGGCTCCAATAACAACAGCTGTCGAATTCGCATTTAATCCTACAGAAGCCACAAAGATTGAACATATTAAACAAAATACTTGCTTGGATTAAATCTGATTCTTCTAAAGAGGCTTTTAATAAGGATTATGAAGAAATCGATAGTAGAGAATTTGAATGGTGTATAATTGGGAATATTGTTGATAAGCATTTCTACGGAATGGACAAAGAAATTCGACGTGGTACAAAACAGTTTAGACCGGGAGCAAAAGTCTATTGTATGCCCGAATTTGCTGGAATGGGCCATGAAGAGATTCGAGTAATTGGGAAACCTAGAAAGCAGGATAGGATGATAAATATTGTAATGAGCTCTAGGAAAATAAAAGACTTTAGAGTTCAAAAAGTATTTCACCCAAAAATCCAATTTGATATTGGAAGTCACATGTATTATTGGCAGAATAGGCGATCTGAAAGGGAATTGGAAAACCTCAATGAACTGGTGATTTATTTGAATACGTTGACGGAGGAGATTAATGAATAAGATAAGAACTTAAAGACTTTCCAAAAATCAGGAGGCAATTTTCTTGAATAAGGAGTTTGGCTTCGATTCAACTTTTTAAAAAAGAGTTAAATTTCATTTTGACTTTCATTCTGGTGCTGCCATACCATTTTTTCGCATTGAATCTCAAGAATCGATTTTTACTATTTTACAAATGACATTTAAGTTCTATTGTACATTGAATTCATTGAATTCGTCCTAACCTTAATTTAGGCAAAAAGCTATAAAAAAAATAAAATGAAAATATTTTTCCTATTACTTTCAATTCAAATATTGAATTCCTGTTCGAGCGATAAAAAAAGCTTTGAAGGAATAATAACCTATAGAACTGAGGTAAGTTTCAAAAAAGATAAAGTTCAAAACCAAGAATATCTTGAAGAAAAGTTTGGGGATGGACTAAAGGTGTATTATAATGAACGAGGTGATATATTCAAAAAGTTTTTAAAAACAGGTGAGCGTGGTTATGATTTTAACCTGTACATAAATTCAAATAATCATTACTATGCGAAATGGAAAAATTTGGATACGATTTATCATTATAATGTGAAAAATCAAAGTTTAGATTTTGTGAGTAAAACAACAGGGAAATCTGAAAGGATTTTAGGTCGAGAGTGTGATTTTATACAAATAGAAGGTTTTGAGCCAATAGGAAAACAAAGTGTAATTCAAAAATATTCCTATAATGGTTTGCCGTATTTGAATCCCCAACTATTCAATAATTTTGACGATTTTTATACAAATGATTTAATTGATAAGGCAAAATCACCTTTTATGAAAATGGAGCTTGATTTGGGAGACTAGGTGGTAATTTATACGGCAATAAAAATAGAACCCAAAAAATTAAACTTTGGAATTTTCAACCTGCCTAAAAAAACTCCTTTGAAAGAAGTTTAAGTCAATAAATGTTGGAGCCAATTAGCATAAATGCACTAAAATATGAGCAGTGGAAAATTGTTTTCTTCCAATCCAGAAATTGCAGACCTGACTTACCTGAAAGTACAAGCCCGTTAAGATTATTTGTTCTATAGACAATACCACACCTGTCCTAAACGTTTCGAGGCTTTTATATTGATTGTTGATAATCAGCAATTTAAAAGGAGGAAATTCTGCTTTTTGAAAACTACCCTATGAAAAAGAAGGAGTCCTTTATTTTTTATTATCGTAACGATAAATTTTAATCGAAGCCAATTTTGGCCTTCAAGAAAAGGGTAATTTGATTGAAATGGAGACTTAGGGAGATTGGGAAGCTCTGAAGAATGAAGAGATCACCCAACCGAACTTAGGTTTCATGAAAAGCAGATTGCCTTTTTCTTGTAAGCTTGACCTTTTTGGTTCGTTTTTGGGTCAAGCCAAAAATGAACAGAATTAAACCTTTTTCTTCAGGCGATAATTTTTATTTAGGACACGTATGAGACAATACCAAATCAACGATCCACTAAACGATACATAAACTTCAAGCCACTCCAAATAACATTTACTGAGGCAACTTTTACATCTACAAGCCCATTTTGTAATCCGTATTTTCTTACATGATCGCCCGACAAATCCGTTTCTATTTTGGAGCTTTTTTTAGGCCAACTAATCCATAACATTCCTGATTTTTTGAGTTGAGATTTACTGTTTAGGAAATCCTTTTCAAGATCTTTTTGGGAATGGCAAAATAGATGGATGAAATCTAATTCTGCCTGCTTTGCTTTTTCAATTTCTTCTTGCCCATCTGGTAATTCTTCAAACCATTGAAAGTAATGTTTTGGTTTGTTTACAATTTGGATTTTATAGTTTTCCTTGAATCCTAGTTTTTTCGCTAGTGGGGTGGAAGAGTAGGCTGTCATTAGGAAAGTGTTTGATTGTAAAGCTTCAAATATTTTTGAATACAACTTTCCCAACTAAATTGAGCAGCATGTTTCTTTTGTTTTTGTTGGAATTCCTTTGGATCTTTTTCAGCTTCTTCCAAGCCTTTTTCTAAAATTTGAAGCATGCTATCAGGTTCAAAATTTGTCCAATAAAAGGAAGCATTTCCTCCAATTTCGGGTAGACTGCATTGGTCACTCGAAAAAACAGCTTTCCCTTGTGTCATGGCTTCAATTACGGGCATTCCAAAACCTTCTGCAAGGGAAGGAAACAAAAAGGCTTCACAATTTTTATAATACCAATATTTATCGGCATCACTAATTTTTCCTGTAAGAACAACCCTGTTTTCCAGGTTTTTAGCTTTTATTTCTAATTTCAACTTTTCGCCATAAGGGGTATTGGAATCCCCGGCGATTAACAATTGAAATCCTTTCATTTTCTCCAATACAGGCAATAAACTGTGAAAATTCTTCTTTGCCGAAAAGATCCCAATAGAAAAGAAAAATTTTTCTGTCGGAACTAACTGTGCCTTGTGGTTTGGAAATTCTTGAAGCTTAATTCCATTATGAATGGTCTGAATTTCCTTTCCTTTTAAATCGAGCTTTGCTTTTATTTGCTCTTTGGTATAATCCGAAATGGAAGTGATAACATCAGCCCGGTCTACATTCTTTTGAAGTTTTCTCAAATATGCATCTGCCTTTTTGCTATTCTTTTCCACTAAAAAGTTAAGGTCGTGAATAGTAAGAATTTGGCTGCAATTTTTAGGAGCTTGATGGGAAGGGAATTGTTGTAAACTATGCCACAAATCTATCTTCCCACCTAGTTTGGGAAAATAACGACTTTGAAAATTAGCTTCCCGATAAATAGCGTCCGGACTTCTTTGATCCTTAAATTCTGCAGGAGCTAAAAATTCCAATTCCCATTTTTTATTGAACTGCAAAAGGGCATTATGGAAATTTAAAGAAAACTGACCTAAGCCAGAATGGAGATTGTTGGTTTTATAAATATCTACCAAAAGGCGCTTCATCGATAAACAGGATCAAAGGTGGATTCAAAATCTAATGGACCTCAAATATAGTTTAATGTATTCTTCTTGCTTTTTACATTTTTAGATAATTATTTCTGGTTTTAAAAACTCTTTTTATAAAAGCCTAAAAGATTAGATCTTAATTAATAAAAGGCCAAGAAGGTTTTATATTTGCAAACGTAAAACCTGCAATATGACCTCATTAACGGAGGAAAATTACTTAAAAGCATTATTTCATCTTTCATCAAAAAAAGGAGAGGTTACCGTTAAGGATCTTTCCAATGAATTGGCTATAAAAATGCCTACCGTAACCAGTATGATGAAGAAGTTTTCTGAAAAAGGTTTGGTGAAATACGAAAGTTATAAGCCTTTAAAATTAACGGAAAAGGGGAGTAGGGCTGCAGGATTAGTAATTCGCAAGCATCGATTAACCGAAATGTTTTTGGTGGAGAAAATGAATTTTGGTTGGGAAGAGGTTCATGAAATTGCTGAGCAAATAGAACATGTAAAAGCCCCCAGTTTTTTCGAAAAAATGGATCAGATGTTGGGCCATCCGAAGTTTGATCCTCATGGTTCGCCAATACCGGACAAGGAAGGTAAATTGGAATGGAAGCAATTTTCAAAACTCAGTGAAGCCAAAGCAGGAGATCTTTTTGAATTACAAGCCGTAACAAACTCAGATACGAGTTTCCTCAGCTATTTAAATAACAAAAACTTTTATTTGGGATTACATCTCAAAATTGTGGAAATTGAAGAATTCGATGGAAGCGTTGTCGTGAGTTTTGGAGAAAATAAAATGGAAGTTTTGAGTAATAAAGTTGCACAGGGCCTTCTTGGCGAAATTTTAAACTTAGATTCTTGATATTTAGCATCTTTGAAGTTCAAATCTCCCTATGAAACCAAAAAATGCCGCACCCATGCCAGGAGAAAAGTTGAAGAGGGTTCTTGACTTTTTAAGCAAGTACTCCGTATTTATTATTGGCAGTATATACCTTTTAGCCATCCTCTGTGTAAACGCCGTACCCTTTGAAATTTTAATAGGAATGGCACCTATTTTATACCTTTTGGGAGCAGGTTTCATTTTTTTATGTCATGAAAAACCCTTGAAAAAATTGGGCTTGTATTTTGGTGTTGTTGTAGTATTTACCTTGGTTTTAGAAATTATTAATGCTCAAACAAACCTTGTTTTTGGTGCTCTTTCGTTTGGAGGAACCCTTGGCTTGAAAATTTTAGACACTCCCTTCCTTATTGGATTTCACTGGTTTTTATTGAGTATTGGCGCGGCTTATTTCATTCGGTGGATTTTTAACAGTTCCATTATGAGGGTTTTAGGTGCTGCTTTTTTAATGGTGATTGCATTTGCCATTACAGATCCTGTGGCCCAAAGTTTGGATTTTTGGACTTGGGATAATTATTCTTTCACTTTTCAGAACTATTCAATACGTTTTCTTGTTTCTTTACTGTTGCAGCTTTTGGTGGTTGTTTTCTTAAAGGAGGAAAAAAATCCATTTGCTGGCTATTTTTATATTATTACAAGCTTATTCTTTCTTATTAGTAATATTGTTTTATGACTTGGATTCACATCTTAATAGTAGTCTCAGTTTTTATGGTTATGGAATTTGTGGCTTGGGCCTTACATAAATATGTTATGCATGGTTTTTTATGGCATTTACATGAAGATCACCATGTTAAGGAACCTGGATTCTTTGAAAAGAATGATGCCTTTTTTTTAGTTTTTGCTATTCCTAGCTTTTTGTTCTTTTTATTCGGAACCCTTTTTTCCCTTCCTATTTTAATAAGTGTTGCTGCGGGAGTAACCCTTTATGGATTAGCCTATTTTTTGGTTCACGAAGTCTTTATTCATCAGCGGTTTAAGTGGTTTAAAAAATCCAATAATATTTATTTCAGATCAGTTTTATTGGCTCATAAAATGCACCATAAACATTTGGGAAAGCACAAGGGTGAAAGTTTTGGTATGCTCATTATTCATCCCAAATATTACCGCCAACAATTGGACTTGGAAAGGAAGAAAAGAGCAAAAAAGAAAAAGTCTTAATCCTTATGATGGATAGTCCCAACCTCTATTTATATATTCTGTTTTTTTCGGTAATACTCCCTTTTTTATGGAGTTTTGAAAGTAAGATGGTTGCCTATTCTAAAAGTTTTGCACCTCTTTTAGTATCCACTTTAATCGTAGGAAGTTTTTTTATTATTTGGGATATTATATTCACCCACAAAGGGATTTGGGGATTTAATCCAAGGTATTTGTCTGGAATCTATTTTTTTAATCTTCCTTTAGGAGAATGGCTTTTCTTTTTGATAATTCCTTTTTGTTCCATATTCATTTACCGAGTATTTAATTATTTCAGAAAATCACCAGTCCTAGAAAATTCACATCACTATATCAGTTATTTTTTGATCGGATTTTCCATTGTTTTGGCTCTGATTTACTACGACAGAAGCTATACTTTTATAACCTTTGTTTTATTGGCTTCCTTAATTTACCTTCATGTTAAAGTTTTGAAAACTAAATGGATGGGACGGTTTTATGTTTCCTATCTTTTTGTTTTAATCCCTTTTTCAATTGTCAATGGAATCCTAACCGGGTCTTTTATAGAAGACCAGGTGGTATGGTATAATAATTTTGAAAATATGGGAATAAGGATTGGAACTATTCCTTTTGAAGATGCCTTTTATGGGATGATATTAATATTAGGAATTACCTCTCTTTACGAGTATTTTGGTACAAGGTGGAATATGGAATATGCTCAAGAAAGCAGAACAGAATAATTTTCTTGATCCAATATCACCTCTACATGTTCCTTCATGGAAGTGGAAAGCGATAATCCTTTAAAATCGGCTTTTACAGGAAATCTTTTATGATTTCGATCCACCAGCACAACCGTTTTAATTTTTTTAATATCGAATTCCAAAAAGTGCTTAACCCCATAAATTAAAGTTCCTCCAGAATTAAGTACGTCATCCACCACAATTATGGTTTTGTCTTTATAGTCGAGAATGGGTGGCTGCAAATTGAGTTTTTCACCTAAAAGATCCTTTTTATTGAGGTAAATGGTATGTAATGAAACTTTTAAGGGTGAAATTTTTCGTATTACTTCCGCCAGTTTTTGAGCCAATAGTTCGCCTCCAGAAGCAATACCGGTAAGAATTAACTCTTTTTCTTCGCTATTGCTTTCGTAAATCTGCCAGGCAATTCTATTGATACGATCCACTACCTGTTGGTGATTTAAAACTTCTGTTCCAATACTACTCGTCATCCTTAACTTGTTTTTACAAATATAAAATTAGCGGGCTATAAATTGGAAAAAGAATTCCTTTCCCTCCCTTGGTTTTATGCTATTATATGCTTTATTCAAAATATGAATTTTAAAATCCTTCCTAAATAGTCCAATATACTCTTCATGAGAACCGCCAAAAGGAGGTCCTTTTTCGGTGAGTGGAAAGTTGAATAATAATCCTACTATTTTTCCTCCATGATACAATAGTGACTTCATTTTTAGAACATAGTCCAAGCGAAGTTCTGGATTCAAAGCGCAAAAGAAAGTTTGTTCCAGAATAACATCAAATTTTTCATTGAGCAGAAAAAAGTCACCAACCAAGGCTTGCGATTTTGGGAAATCTGGAAACCTTTCAAGGAAATTATCGATGGCAGTGGGAGAAATATCTATAACCCAAATATTTTTAAATCCATTTTTCCACAAATACTCAGCTTCGTGGGAATTTCCTCCTCCTGGAATAAGAATTTTAAGATCCTTGTGATACAGATTTTGGAAATAGGAACTAAGGGCAGGGGAGGCATATCCAATGTCCCAAGGCGTTTCTTGCTGGACATATCTGTTCTCCCAATATTCATTAGACATTCTTTTATTTTGAGATCGTAAAATTAAATACTAAAAGGGGAATAGGGGAAAATAAGAATCAAAAGTTAAAAACTAAAAGTGAAAATTTTAAAAATGATAGTGGATAACTAAAAGTAAAATGTGGAATTGTAGTTAGTTCTGGTTTTAACTTTAGCCAAAACTTTGCGTATGGATAAAAATGAATTTTTGGATTTGCTTAATGAGGTGAATGCGCTTCCTTACGGCAGAAATACGGATCGGGCTAATTTTCGTTTGGTTGAATTTGAAAAAATGGGGACTTGCAGTACCAAGCACGCATTTTTAAAATTTATGGCAAAGGAAAATAGGGTGGAAGGTGTAGATTTGGTTTTGTGTCTTTTTAAAATGAATGCTAGAAATACTCCACCACTTTCACATTTTCTAAAAGAGAAAAAACTCGATTATATTCCTGAGGCTCATTGTTTTATTAGAATTGATGATAAGAATTATGACATTACGTTTCCAAACTCTCAGGATTTGAAAATTGAAAAAGATTTAATTTAAAGTCAGGTTATTGAGGCGCATCATAGTGGGGATTTTAAATTACAATACCATAAGAATAACTTGATGGATTGGATAAAAGAAAAAGACCTCAATTATAGTTTCAGTGAATTATGGGAAATCCGCGAAATGGCTATTAAATTACTCTCAAAAAATTAATGTAGAGGAACGGAAACACGGATTTTATCCCATTCTATAAGCATTTCAACATTTGGTTCACCTTGGAATCTTATGGTAAATTGTTCAACTACTTCGTTGTTTTTTTCAACCGGACTAATATATTTCAAAACATCAAACTCAGCTTCTCTACTTGGCTTGCCGTCCTTCATTCGAACACCCCAACCATATTCCTTAGAATTGAAAATAACTGCCCATTCTTTTTTACCAGGGATGGTCCATAATGTATAGGTTCCTTTAGGTAAAACGTCATTTCCAATTTTTAAATCCTTTGCTGTAGAGAAGGTTGTGGCCTCATTGGCTCCAGTTCGCCAGACTTCATTATAGGGCACTAATTTGCCGAAAACCTTTCTGCCTTTTTTATAAGGCCTGTTGTAATAAACACTTAATTCCGACCCGTTTTCTGTATAGGTAATAATTTCTTCTGGACTATGAGATTTGGTTTGATACATTAATACTCTTAGAGACACATATAGAATTACCACAAGGCTCACAACAATAATAAGGATCCACTTTACTGATTTTTTCATTTTGCTCTAAGATTGAAGGTCTAAAAATATAAAACTGTGATGGATTAAAACTAATAAATTCGATGATTGTCGGATTTTATAAAAACCATCATTCCCTTTCAAAAAGGGCAATACTTTCTACGTGAGAGGTATGAGGAAATTGATCTACCAAAGAATACTTTTTTAATTGGTATCCAGCCTCAGCTAAAATTTCCATGTCTCTCGCTTGTGTTGCAGGATTACAAGAAATATAAACCATTCTTTCGGCTTCTAAACGAATAATTTTACGCAAGGTTTTTGGGGCAATCCCCGCTCGTGGAGGATCCATAACTAAAGTCCCAATTTTTCCATGATATTCTGGATTCTCCAATAAAAACTTGCCTACATCATTGGCATAAAATTCAAGATTTTCGAGCTTATTCATCTTGGCGTTTTTCAAAGCGTCTTTTACGGCTTCTTCAACAATCTCAACCCCAATTATTTTTTTATCCTTACTTCTTTGAGCTAATAGTTGAGTTATGGTACCCGTTCCAGAAAATAAATCCAAAACAATCGGTCTTTCGCCTAGTTCTTTTTCAAAAACATAATCCAATGCCTTCGCATAAAGTCTTTCGGCACTCGCAGGATTGGTTTGAAAAAAGCTCTCTAAACTGATTTTGAAATCCAAACCATTTATTTCCTCAATTAAAGTATCCTGTCCGTAAACAAGTTTCCTGTTTCCATCGCTGGTATTCGGACGATCACCTCTGTCATCATTTATGGTATGAAGGAATCCAGAAAGTCGCTCACCCAAAATATCCAATAGTAGATCTTTAAAAGCTTCTAAATCAAATTTTTCCAGTTCAGAGGAGGTCGTTACTAAGTTGATTAAGAGGCTATTGCTTTTAAATGATTTTCGTACTGTAAGGAATCTGCAAAATCCATCATGTTGCTTAGGATGCCAAGCTTGGTGGTTTCTAGAGGTGAAAAAATCACTAATTCGAGGCATGGCATTCTCCAATTGAGCATCAAACATTCCCGTATCTTTTTCTAGACTTTCAACAGAAAGCCATTGTCCACGTTTTTTAAAACCCAAGGCAAAACCATCACTTTCTTCACCATTTTTAGGATTACTCTCCACCGCAGAAAAGGAGTATTCCATTTTGTTTCGATAATTGAAGTTGTTTGGAGAGGGTAAAAATTCATCTAATAAATCTTCAGAATTTGAAATTTTACCGATTCTTTTAAAAAGTTCAATACTAGTTTTCCTTTTGTAAAAATGTTGGTCCTCAATAGGTAATGTAATATAGGGCGCACCTGGAATTGGATTAAATTCCCTTGAGATTTCCTTTTCACTTCTTTCCAAAACCTCCAACAGCTTGGCTTCGGCAAAAGATCGCTTCACTTTTACCATTTTCACCTTCACCTTTTGCCCAGGGATGGTGTTGGGTACAAAAACGATATATTGTCCTTGTTCAGTTTCAATTTTAGCTATTCCTTTTCCTTCAAAAGCAAGATCATCAATTTGTAATTCCACAATTTGAAATCTATGAAACAAGCGCTTATTTGTCATGGCGGCAAAAGTAGTTAATCAAGTATAAATTCTAATTGCCCCTAATAGAGTTAATTAAAAGGAATTGCCTTCTATTCTTTTTCTCTTTTATTCCAATTATCTTTGCCCAAGTTTGGGATTTGAGCCAAGCCTATAATTTTTAAAATTAAATCATCTATAATATGTCAGTAGTAGAAAATAACCTTAGTTCTGTGCAAGCAATGGAACTTGAAAATAAATACGGAGCCCATAATTATCATCCACTACCTGTGGTTTTGGATAGAGGTGAAGGCGTTTTTGTTTGGGACGTAGAAGGTAAAAAATACTACGATTTTCTTTCTGCCTATTCCGCTGTAAATCAAGGTCATTGTCATCCAAGAATTGTTGGTGCTTTAGTAGACCAAGCTCAAAAACTAACCCTTACAAGTAGGGCATTTTACAGTTCTCGTTTGGGTCAATATGAAAAGTTTGCCAGCGAATATTTTGGTTTCGATAAGATCCTTCCCATGAATACTGGAGCAGAAGCTGTAGAAACGGCCATTAAACTTTGTAGAAAATGGGCTTATGAAAAGAAAGGCATTCCCGAAAATGATGCTCAGATTATTGTTTGTGATAATAACTTTCATGGAAGAACAACTACAGTAATTTCCTTTTCCAATGATGAGGATGCTCGTAAAAACTTTGGTCCTTATACTCCTGGCTTTATAAAAATACCCTACAACGATGTTGAAGCTTTAGAAGCAGCAATGGCCAATAACAATAATATTGCTGGTTTCCTAGTAGAACCAATTCAAGGAGAAGCAGGAGTATATGTTCCAAGTGCTGATTTTATTGCAAAAGCTCAAGCAGTTTGTAAGAAAAACAACGCTTTATTTATTGCAGATGAAGTTCAAACCGGAATAGCCAGAACCGGTAGTTTACTAGCAGTTTGTGGTGATTGTTCTTGTGGAAGTTCTTGCGAAAACACAGCACAAAGTTCTTATGTACGTCCAGATATATTGATTTTAGGAAAAGCCATTTCTGGTGGAGCCTATCCAGTTTCTGCAGTTTTAGCTGATGATGCAATTATGAATGTGATTAAACCTGGTCAGCATGGTTCTACTTTTGGAGGGAACCCAATAGCTGCTGAAGTTGCCATCGCGGCTTTGGAAGTGGTAAAAGATGAAGCTTTAGCAGCTAATGCCAGAAGACTTGGAAATTTGTTTAGAGCGGAACTTTCCAAGTTTATTGAAACTTCAGATTTGGTAAATGGTGTAAGGGGTAGAGGATTGTTAAATGCCATCTTAATCAATGACACAGAAGAAAGCAGCACAGCCTGGGATCTTTGCATGAAGTTGAGAGACAATGGTTTATTGGCTAAACCTACCCACGGAAACATTATTCGTTTTGCACCTCCATTGGTAATTACGGAGGACCAATTATTGGATTGTGTAGAGATTATTAAAAGGACAATTACAGAATTTAAAAAGGGCTAGACTTCCTTATATAATATAAAAAGCCTCTTCAAGCAATTTGAAGAGGCTTTTTATTGGGATCAATTTCAAATTTAATCTTCCAGTTGGGGTTCTAAGCTCAATAATGCCTCATAGAGATTTACAACACCTCCATCGGAACATATTTCTTCAAGTTTTACCTTCTTCATTTTTTCGTCACTTAGATTTGGAGGGTAAACCTTTTTAGGTCTTTTGGTTTTTGAGCTTGTAATTAATAGGGAAATAAGTTCTTCCACGCTTAGGTCTGGATAGTAAGCCCAAACTACGGCAGCAACTCCAGAAACAATGGGCCCAGAAAAGCTAGTTCCACTGTGTTCCGAATAAGTATTTCCTGTATCTAAGGACATTATATCAGTTCCCGGTCCGAGTATATCCACAATGCCTTTTCCGTAATTTGAGAATACGGCAATCATTCTTTTATTGGGTTTAAATGAAGATGCGCCAACCGTAATCATGTTTTTAGCATTAGTTCCATCTAGATAGGTTTCGTTGGGAAAAGCAGGATCTATTCTTAAATCCTGAGCGGAATTCCCTGAAGAATGAACAACAAGAACTCCCTTTTTTTCAGCGTACTTTATCGCTAAATCCACCATTTCTTTTTGTGGGGAAAATTGCTTTCCAAAACTCATATTAATAATATGGGCTCCATTATCTACAGCGTAAAGAATAGCAAGGGCAACATCTTTATCTCTTTCATCGCCATCAGGTGTAGTTCTCAAGCACATTATTTTTACATTTTCTGCAACACCATTTATTCCAATATCATTATTTCGCACAGCTCCAATTAATCCTGCACAGGCGGTTCCATGGTCGGGGTTTGGACCTTTCACATCCGGGTTTCCGTAGCCTCCATTTTCAATGTCAAAAGGATCATCACCGACAACTTCTCTTGGGTTTAAATCCAGGTTCAAATATTGAAGGGTGTATTTTTCATTGAACTCCTTGTTTTCTTGAAATTGCTCCATGGTAAACCCTTGATCATAAATACTGAAAAGAATGGCTTTGGCTCTTCTTATATCAGGATTTCCAGCTGAGTTTACTTTTTTTAAATCATCAATAGATTCAATGTCAATACCATAGGTGTTCTTTATTAATTTTTTAGCATTCACCATTAAGCTTATGGCATTGTTGGTGCTTTTAAGATATTCTTCTCTTTTTTCAAGTTCCTCTTGGTACATTTTTTCAGCCTCTTTATAGACTTCAGCTTCTTTGCCCTCAAGATTGTTGCTGTCCAAATAACCTTGTTCTATCAAGCTTAAATACTCCAAATAAATTCGAGTGTATTCAAAATGTTCTTTGGAAATATTTTCTCCTTTGCTGTTTCCTAAAAAGTTCCATCCATAAATATCATCAACGTAGCCATTTTGGTCATCATCAATATTATTGTTGGGAATTTCTTTGCTGTTTATCCAGATATTGGCTGCTAAATCCTCGTGTTCAAAATCAATTCCATTGTCCAATACTGCAACAATTACCGTCCTTTTTGCTTTTTTGTTTTGAAGTATTTTTTCGTAGGCCAAATCCACGCTGGCGCCAAGCATTTTATCCTCTTTCCAGTTTAAATTAGGCCAATTGAGATTTTCAACGGTAGAAAGTTCTTTATCCGTCATCTGGGCTTTCGAACCCAAAAAGGAAGCAAATAATACTGTTAGTAATAGAGCTTTAAATGTTTTCATTTGTTAGTTATATTTTGATTTGTTAATTGGATTCAAATAACTTTTAAAAAAATAGAAAATCCTAGTTTTTGGCCTGGCTTTATTGGATAAAATTTCCCCAGCGCTACGGTGTGATTGCCCTAGGGCTGCTGCGCGATTGCATCGCGTTGGGTACCGAATATCACCTTTAGGCTTTGAGTTTTTTCTTTGATTCTTTTTGTTTTTTTGAGAGTTGGTAATTGTCCTTCCACCTTATCAACACAAACTGGCGCGGCACTTGCAGTGCGTGCCCATTTTCCTTTGAAACTAAAAATTACTTTATTTAGATTTTTGTAAACGATAATTGCCGTTTCACATTATTAACATGGGATGGAAAGGTTATTTTTTCGTTCTTTTGGGTTATTCGCTATCGCTCATGATCCTCGCTATCGCTCATGATCTAAAGATTGACCCAAAAAGAACCAACCGACTGAAAGGAGCTCATGAAA
>CAKZNE010000090.1 GCA_937129395.1 uncultured Cryomorphaceae bacterium
TCCACCGGAATGATATTTAGATTTTGCTCTTTGCTGTAATAATAAATCGCCATTATCGTCCAAAATAAAAACAGAAAATGCTCTGTGAAGAAGCCCTTTTTCGTGAGCTTCCATTTTTTCCATCAGTCCTAGTTCCTTATCAGACTCATCCACAAGAATAACCTTCTCAACCATAAACTCTTAGCTATTACACTTTATAAAAGGTTAAAACTATGCTTAAAATATGAGCTTAGCAATAGACCGTATTTATTACGGTTGGGAATTCGTATTCTTTCCTCCAAAACTCTTTTTGCACTGGTATTTTTTATTTTCTTGAAAAGATTAAAATAATACACATAGGCCAGGTAAGTTCCAAAACGTGCTTCTTTGGGAAGTGCCAAAATTCCTTTAAAACCTTCCTTGAAATCTATTTCTATATCCCGTTCTATTTCTTGTTTTATGGTATCATTAAACTCGGTCATATCCACCCCAGGAAAATAAATTCTTCCCAAATGATTGAAGTCGGCATTAAGATCCCTCAAAAAATTTATTTTTTGAAATGCTGATCCTAATTTTTGAGCTCCAAATTTTAATTCTTCATATTGTTCCTTATTCCCGCTCGTAAAAACTTTTAAACACATCAAACCAACAACCTCCGCAGACCCGTAAATATATTGCTCATATTTTTCCGCATCATATTCTTGTTTGTTGATATCCATCCTCATGCTATGAAGGAAACTATCAATCAATTCTGTGGAAATATCATATTCTCGAACAGTATCTTGAAAGGAATTTATTATCGGGTTTAAACTAATTCCTCTTTCCAAGGCATCATAGGTTTGTTTCTTAAAATTATCCAACAACCACTCTTTGTCTTGATCGTGGAAACTATCTACAATTTCATCGGCAAACCTAACATAGCCGTAAATGGAATAAATATGCTTTTTCATGCTTTTATTCAATAAAAGAATGCCCAATGAAAAAGAAGTACTATAGGTACTTGTCACCATTTTGCTGCTCTTTGCTGAAACCTTATCAAATAATGCTTTCATATTTATTTTTGCTTGCTAGTTTGATTTCTTTTTGAACAAGATCTGCTACAATTTGTCCGGAAATAAGTGACGGAGGCACTCCTGGTCCTGGAACCGTTAATTGCCCTGTATAATATAGATTGGGGAGCTTTTTGTTTTTCATCGACGGCTTTAATATTGCCGTTTGTCTTAAGGTATTTGCCAAGCCATAAGCGTTTCCTTTAAAAGCATTGTAATCATTTACAAAATCGCTTAAGGCATAGGATCTTTTATAAATAATATGCTCCTTAATATTTTGCCCACTAAATTTCTCCAACCTGTCCATCATAATATGAAAGTATTTCTCCCTTAACTCTGGGCTATCTTCCAAACCTGGCGCAGTGGGCATTAAAAGGAAAAGATTTTCTTGTCCAACAGGGGCTACCGTAGTATCAGTTACAGAAGGTGCGCAAGTGTAAAACAAAGGCTTTTCGGGCCATTTTGGATCTGAATATAAATCATGGGCATGGGCATCAAAATCTTCATCGAAAAATAAAGTGTGATGTTTCAGCCCTTCAATTTTTTTATTTATTCCAAGATAAAAGAGCAAACTACTAGGTGCCATATCTCTCTTATCCCAATAATTTGCATCGTATCGTCTATATTCTGGATCAAGCAGTTGTTGTTCCACGTGATTGTAATCTGCGCTAGCTACAATCGCCTCGCATGGATATTCTCCATTTTCGGCACTAGCTGAAATAACTTTTCCTTGCTTTACATTAATTTTCGTAACCGCTTCATTTGTAATTATTTCCACACCCAATTCCTTGGCTAAAATGGCCATTCCTTCAATAATTTTATGCATCCCGCCCATTGGATACCAAGTCCCGAGAGACATATCAGCATAATTCATCAGGCTGTACATAGCGGGTGTATTTTCAGGGGTTCCACCCAAAAACAAAACAGGGAATTCCATTAATTTTTGAAGCTTGGGGTTTTTAAAAAAGCTTTTTATATACTTACGCATGGATTTTAAAAGATCCAATCGAAGGGCACCAGAAATAACCCTTTTATCTAGGAACTCCGTTAAACTTAAACCTGGCTTAAAAACCAGATCCTTCATTCCTACTTCATATTTGTACTCGCTTTCCTTTAAAAATTTTTGAAGTTTTATTCCACTACCTGATTCAATTGATTCAAATAAATCAATTAGTTCCGACATGGATCCAGGTAGGTCCACCTTGTCATTTTCTCCAAAATAAACTCTGTAAGAAGGATCAAGGCGTTTTAACTCATAGTAGTCCGAAACTTTTTTACCAAATTTTTCAAAGTAATTTTCAAAAACATCGGGCATCCAATACCAACTGGGGCCCATGTCAAAAGTAAAACCATCCTCTTTGAAAGACCGGGCCCTTCCTCCAATATCCTTGTTCTTTTCCAGCAGACAGACCTTATAACCTTTCTGTGCCAAGCATGTAGCTGCGGACAAGCCCGAAAACCCAGAACCTATTACAATTATTTTATTCTCGTTTGACAATTCCTTTAATTTAATGATAATCTTTTAGTTTACCCATCATTTTCTTTCTTGCCAAAAAAATACGGCTTTTCACCGTACCCAAAGGAACATTTAATTCCTGAGCAATTTCATCGTATTTATAACCATTGAAATACATCATGAATGCTTCTAAGTAAGTTTTATCCACCGAATTAATTTGCTTCATTAAATATTCTCGGTCTACCAAAGAATCCATGGTGGAGGATTTTTCAATTTGATTGGAGTTAAGGAAAAAGTTAGTCTCGGTTTCATCTACAAAGGTGTTTTGGTTTTTCCTTTTCCGGTAGGCGTTGATAAAGGTATTTCTCATTATAGTATAGAGCCAGCCTTTAAGATTGGTGCCTTCTTTAAATTTATCGCTGCTTTTTAAAGCTTTAAAGTAAGTTTCCTGGATTAAATCATTGGAATCTTCAAAACTTCTTGTAAGCTTCATGGCCAATTGCATTAAAAAACTTTCGTGTTTTGTAATAAGGAGTCCAAATTCTTGTCGTGACATATTAGGAAGGTAATTTTTAGTTCAAATCTGCCATACCTACGGTAAGATTCTTGTTTTGGATTTCCGGAATTGAAAAATAATTGTGATTTAATAAAATATACAGGATAAACCGCTCATTTACAGCCTAAAAGGTTTTGAAAATAAATACTAATTAATTTTTGGAAATATGCAATTGCACCTTTAAAATCTAAAATCATTTTTGAAAAGGGCTAGGCATTTGGACAAAAGAATAATTACTTTTGCGGCCCACTATGAGCACAGTAAAAGAAGAAATTGAAAGAAGGAGAACCTTCGGGATTGTATCCCACCCAGATGCAGGTAAAACCACATTAACAGAAAAGCTTTTGTTATATGGTGGAGCCATTCAGGAAGCCGGAGCGGTAAAATCCAATAAAATTAAAAAAGGCGCCACATCGGATTTCATGGAAATTGAGAGGCAAAGAGGTATTTCGGTTGCCACTTCTGTAATGGGGTTTGAGTATAAAGGAAAAAAAATAAATATTCTGGATACTCCTGGTCACCAAGATTTTGCAGAAGATACTTTTAGAACCCTTACGGCTGTAGATAGTGTAATTGTGGTGATTGACGTTGCAAAAGGTGTGGAATCACAAACGGAAAAGCTTGTTGAAGTTTGCCGAATGCGTGATACTCCTATTATCATTTTCATCAACAAACTGGATAGAGAGGGAAAGGATGCTTATGACTTATTGGATGAAGTTGAGGAAAAATTAGGATTGAAAGTTTGCCCTTTAAGTTGGCCAATTGGAATGGGTCAGGATTTCCAAGGTGTTTATAATTTATGGGAGAAAAATCTCCTTCTTTATACGGAGCAGAAGAAGCAAAAGATTGCAAAAAGCATAAAAATTGAGAATATTGAGGATCCAGAAATTGACAATTTAGTAGGTTCAGATTCTGCGGAAACTCTTAGAGAGGAACTGGAATTAATTAATGGTGTTTATCCAAATTTTGATGTAGAAGATTATCTAAGTGGGAAAATTTCACCTGTGTTTTTTGGTAGTGCCCTAAATAATTTTGGAGTTCAAGAATTACTAAATTGTTTTGTGGATATTGCCCCAGCCCCTCTTCCAAAGCTTACCGAACAAAGGTTGGTAAAACCCGAAGAGAATAATTTTAGTGGCTTTATTTTTAAGATTCATGCTAATATGGATCCAAAACATAGGGATCGTTTGGCCTTTTTAAAAATCGTTTCGGGTACCTTTAAAAGAAATACGAATTACAACCATATTCGTTTAGGAAAATCCATGAAGTTTAGCAATCCAACTGCTTTTATGGCCTCCAAGAAAAGCATTGTTGACGAGGCCTTTCCGGGAGATATTGTAGGATTACATGATACTGGGAACTTTAGAATTGGAGATACTTTAACCCAAGGGGAGGATTTAGAATTTTCTGGAATTCCTAGCTTTTCACCAGAGCATTTTAGGTTTATCAATAATGCTGATCCTTTAAAAGCGAAACAACTTAATAAGGGTGTTGATCAACTTATGGACGAAGGGGTGGCACAGCTTTTTACTTTGGAAAGTAATGGTCGGAAAATTATTGGTACGGTTGGGGCCTTGCAATATGAAGTAATCCAATATAGATTGGAGCATGAATATGGTGCAAAATGTACTTATGAATCTTATCAAGCCTTTAAGGCTTGTTGGATTGAATCCAATGATGCTGCCCAATTGGAAGAATTTTCAAAATTAAAATTCAGGTATCTTGCCAAAGATAAGTTCGACCGTCTTGTATTTTTAGCCGATTCTTCCTTTAGCCTTCAAATGGCAAAAGATAAATTCGATAAATTAAAATTCCACTTTAAATCAGAGTTTTAGTAGCGAATTGGCCAAAGATTCTGGTGAAAATGGCTTGTTAAGCATTTTTACAACATCCGAATTAGCTCTAACTCTTCGTATATCGCTTTCATCGTTTGTGGAGCTGAGCATAAACACCAAGGGTAGCTTAGAGAACTGATCTTTGAGTTTAGAAAAATGAACCATAAAATCAAAGCCATCCATGCCGGGCATCATAATATCCAATAGGATAAGATCTGGTAATTCAACCTTGTTTTCACGATTCGTGGTAAGGAAATTTATAGCTTCATCGGCAGAGCTATATTCGGTTACATTTTCACCTATTTTATGAATTTCCAATAATCTCCGGTGGACTAGCCTGTCGATAACATTGTCATCAACTAGCATAATTTTAGCAATAGAGCCTAGATTCATATTTGATTTGGAATTTCAATATGGAAATTAGTTCCTTCACCTGTTTGAGATTTAACTTCAATAGTCCCTCCCATTTTTTCCAAGGCTTCTTTTACAATATACAATCCCATTCCTGAGCCTGTTTTTTCATTATTTGACTTAAAAAACATTTGGAAAACCTTTTGAATATGATCTTCCAAAATTCCCATTCCATCATCTTTTACAACAATAATAGCCTTATCCAAATCCGATTGAATATTAATTTGGATTCTTGCCGCACTTTGATCCTGCTTTTTAAATTTAATCGCATTACTAATTAGGTTACTCATAATTATCCGGAACCTAAACTCATCACCAATAAATTTATTTTCTTGATTAATCTCAGTATCAATTTGAGCATCAGCTGAGCCCAAGCCACTTTTTACAGTTTCAATAACCTCCTCAATTGTATTTTGGAAATTAATATCTATAGCTTCATTTTCGCTCTTATTGTTTTTATAGTAATCAATAATATGATGTACAAAGACGTCCAGTTTTTTTATACTTTCTTCAATTTTACCAAAATAATCTCTCGCCAAGGGATCTTTGACATCATGTTCTGCCAGCCTAATTACACCTAGAGAAGTGGCCAAAGGCGAACGAAGATCATGGGAAGCACTATAAATAAACCGGCTTAGTTCGTGGTTTGATTTTTCCAGTTCATCCAAATTTTCATTCAGCTGTTTTCGGGTATTGTAAAGATCGTAGGCATTGTCGATAGCTACTCTAATTTCATGCTCACTCCAAGGTTTGGTGATATACCTATAAATATGTCCTTTATTTATGGCATCGATTATATCATTAATATCGGTATACCCGGTTAACAGAATACGAACAGGGTCTGGAAAAATTTGACGTACAGCATTGAAAAAATCAACACCACTGGTCACTGGCATTCGTTGATCCGAAAAAATGATATGGGGCTTTACCGATTTAATTACATCATAAGCTTGCTCGGATGTATTGGCAGTATAAACATCATACTCCCTTCGAAAGGCCGCTTTGAAGGATCTAAGGTTATTATCTTCATCATCTAAATAAAGAACCTTAATGTGTTTTTTTGATTGATTGGAGGTCATTATGAATCTTTTGGCTGACGGAGTGGTAAGGTGATTATAAACTCAGAACCTTTCCCTAACTCACTATTAAGTTGAATTTTACCTTGGTGTGTTTCTATTATTTTGAAAACTATTGACATTCCCAAACCTGTTCCTTCACCCACATCTTTTGTTGTGAAAAAAGGCTCGAATAATTTTTTCTTTGTGTTTTCATCCATCCCAATCCCATTGTCCATTAAGTGGATATTTACCTCATTATTAACCCTAACGGTTTTCAAGGTTAAGGTGGGCTTTTCCCCATCAGCATAATTCTTATTCTCAACGGCATATAAAGCATTGTTAAGAATATTCATAAACACTTGATTTAGCTTCCCAGGAAAACATTCGATCATTGGAAATCCTTCGTTATACTCCTTTTCAATAATTACCTGATCTTTTGTTTTACTTCTTAGAATAACTAAGGTACTATCGAGGCCTTCTGTAATGTCAATTAGTTTTACATCATCCTCGTCTAATCGGCTAAAAGTTTTTAAACCTTGAACAATTTCTTGGGTTCGTATTGCCCCATCCGAAATCCCAGAAACCAAAGTATCGATCTCTTCCTTTAAAAAATCAAAGTCATATTCCACAGTAAGGGCATGCGCCTTTTCTAAGGTTTCATTTGCATTCTCCACATTTACAGCAGAATAGGTTTCAACTATTTCATAAATCTCGGACAAGTCTCTTCTTAATGGTGCGACATTAGAAGTTACAAAATTAATCGGATTATTGATTTCATGGGCAATTCCGGCTGTAAGCTGACCTAAAGAAGCCATTTTTTCGGCATCAACTAATTGGGATTGGGTCTCTTTTAGATTACTTAAAGTAGATTCCAACTCTTCATTGGATTCCTGCAATTCCATGGTACGTATTTTTACTCTTTTTTCAAGTTCTACGTTTTGTTCCTTTACAATTCTTTCGTTTTCCTTTAGTGCGTTTACGGTTTTCCTTTGAGACTCTTCCTTTTCTTTTTTCAAAGTATTTATTCGATTGGCCAGTGCTAAAGAAAGCAAGATCGCTTCCAATGCCGAACCAACTTGAATTGTATGAAGGGTAAAATAATTATAAGGTAATACCCCAAAATCTTTTAGCGAAAAAATTATAATTCCCATTAATAATACCGTCCAGGATAAAACAAATATTCGCGCTGGAGTGAATCCGTTTTTCAATATTTTTAAGGATCCAGCATAAATGGTTAAGGCTACAATTCCTTGAACTGGGAATAGGATTTTATAAGCCAAATCCCTAAATCCAATTAGTTCCATTAAAATAACAACTAAATAAACCACCTCAATAATTCTGATTGCCTTGTAAATACTTGGAGCTTTTCTTTTTACCCTTAAAAATTCAAAAAAGAATCTTATCCCGGCAAGACTTACCAAACAGGTAAACAATACGAAACTAATTTTATTAAAACTGGGTGAGCCAGACCACAAATACAAATAACCGTAACCAAAAAATGCCGTTTGGGTTAAAAGCACAAAACCTGTATGAATAACATAATAGAGGTAGCTTTTATCTCTAACCGAAAAATACAGGAATAGGTTATAAAAGAACATTACCAGCATAATACCGGCATAAATCCCAAAGAAAACCAAACTGAAATAATTGCTATTTAAAATTTGGTCTTTAACTCCAATATTTACTGGCAAATTAAATTGCTCTTGACTTGTAACTTTAAAATAAAGGGTTGTTGTTTTTCCTATCGGAAGGTTGATGTCGAAAACTAAATTTGGCAATTCATAAGTCCATTCGGATCGTGGAACATTCTTACCTTGTCTAAAACTATATTCCTCTCCATCAACCTCATACATCAATAAAAGCTCATCGATATAGGGGTTGTAGACTTCAAGAACTAATTTATCTTCAGGACTAAGATTTGTCAGCTCCAATTTTCCCCAATAACAGCTAGAACCTTCAAAAAGAGGCACTTTGCTTTCACCTTTTTGAAAATCGAAATTTTTATAATCTCCTTGACTATTACAAGATGTATCGGTATAGTAGCCAATTGATTCTCCAATATTCTGGAGCCTTTCTTCTTCTACCGTTACTTGCCCAGATAGCAGATTACTTGAGAAATAAAATAAAAGGAAAAAAATGTGATATTGTCTCATATAATTAGTTGTTCAAGGTCGGGATAAATAAATCATATTCAATTTCAATTTCTCCATCTACACCTTGTTCTTTTCTTATTTGTGTGGGTTTGTTCCTTAATTCAAATATATCAAGTCGTTTGGATTCATCAGCACCTGCTAGCTTATTTACATCGTCTATAAATAAAACTGTAGCAATCATGTCGTCCTTGGGATATAAAAATTTACCATCAGCCCCTAAATCCGTTTTCACCGAAAATCCTACATCTTCAACCATTTTCACTGTATAGGGTGCACAAAAAACAAACATGGTTCTCAATTCCAGAACATTGGCAATGGCCACTCCAACTTTAGCTACACAGGCTTTGGTTAATAATACACTGATTCCATTTCCCGCAATTTCTCTTGAATTCCATAAACCACACAGTTCACCTGTTTTTTCTTTTTTCAAGCCATCCACCATATCGTGAATTTTAGGATCTAAATAACCTATTGCCTCTTCAATAGGCAAAGGTTGATTTCCACCAGAACCATGGATTCTTGCCCCTCCTAATATTCGATCACCATCTTGCACCGCAATAACGTAAACATCTGGGTTGTAAAACCATTCATGGTTTGCAGAAGTTACTTTTGTTATCCCATAAGATTTTAATACATCCTCATGACCTTGCGCATATTTCTGACACGATTCAAGTTCATCAACTGCTCTAAATGCTCTTATTTTTAGCAAAACATTTTCATTTAAAAGGTTAATAAAACATCGTTCACATCAAACCGGTAGGATTTAATTTCTGGCTCCTCGGCATAAAACATTCGGAAAAGAAACAAATGATTATTCTCTTCCAAACCTTCAAACATCTTGTTATAATCCTTTTTGATGGCCTTCATTTCATTCCAAATAAATTTATCCTCAATTGGATCGTCTTTTATAATCCTATAGAACATAAATGTGCTAGGAGAAATAGGTTGGAAAGCTATATTATTGGAATTTGCCGCCAACCAGATTCTTTGTAAAATTTGGCCTCCTTTAAAAACATCCTCTTCGGAATGTCCTTTACAATGAAGCAAACATAAGGCAGAAGATTTTTTTACAGAAGCACTAGTCATCTTAATAAACCCCTCTCCCAAATTCCAATCGCGAATATTTTTAATGGCATCCCAGTCCTTTAATAAGGATAGTCCGGCACTATCTGAAGCAGAAAGTTCCATGGTATTTATGTCTATCCCATTTCTTGTTTTAAGGGCTTCTTCATCATTCCAACGTACCTCATTAAATAGCTCTTTATGACTTTGAGAATGGAGCATTCTCAGTCTTTCCATCCTTCCATAAACGGTGGCTAATTTCTCAATTCTTTTGGGATCATCGATAATCTCAATCCCATAATTTCCATTTGAATTACAAATCGATTGAATTTCATCAAGCACACTGTTATCCAAGGGTTTGAGCTCCCCTACTTTTCTATTTGTAAGTCTATTTTTAATTGTTGCAGCCAATCTTTTATCCAAAACCGAGCTTTTCATTTCAGTATTAAAATAAAAAGTAGCAACATGGGGTGAATGTTTGGAGAATTGGAATTTTAAATTCGCATTAAAACCAAGTTCCTTACTCCTTAATTGTACATTTTCACAAGCCGCACCAAAAGAAATAATTGCCCCTCTGTGCAAGTAATCTAGAAAGCTTTTGGACTTTTTCTCATCATGGAAAAGGTGTAGAAATCCGTTCTGATAAACCCATTTCCAAGGTTGGCAGTTTCCACCTGAGGGGGCAGTTATTGCATGTTCCACCAAATCGTGGACAATTTGATCCTGTAAAATCAACCTTTCCTTTGCCTCAGGTAAATAAAAGTCCCTTACAATGGTTTTCAACTTTTCATTATCCAGCTCTTTGATAAGATCGTCTTCTTCCTTTTTAACACTTTCAATTGGATCTGAAATTAATTCGTCCAAATCAATGAAAAATCGACCAGAAACGCTTAGTTGGTTTAGTAATATCCTTCGGCTTACATCCGCGGCAACAGCTCCCCCCAAAGCAACAGAAGAAGCCAATTGTGGCCAAGTAGTAATGGATTCCTTAATCTCAAACATGGAGGCTTTAAACCTTTTGGATAAAGTTGTGGAACCCACCATTTTAAGCACATATGGAATTTTTTCTTCCGTACTTAACCCTTCTAGGTTCATCAATTCATTTTCTGGAGCCAGGCCATGAAAAATAGGCCTATTGGGTTCCAAATCAAATCGTTCAATATCTAACATTCCCCGATCGCTGGTATCCATAACCAAAGGAATTCCTTTTTCCTTGGCGACCAACCGAACCATTACTTTAATGTCTAATGAATCACATTCTTCAACAACCAGATCTAAGGGCCCATTTGAGTTAAAGAACTCTTCAATATTTTTGGAATTAAGCCCTTCAGGGAAAACCTCCACCTTTAGAAAAGGGTCAATTTCATGAATCTCCCTAGCAACCATCATAACTTTTGGTTGACCAAGACTGTCTACCCCTCTTCTTATTCTATTGAGGTTTGTTAATTCTAGGGTATCAAAATCTGCAATTCGTATACTTCCAAAACAACGTTCAATAGCCATTGTTAATGACACAGATTGCCCAACAGAAAGCCCAATTACCCCTACCGTTTTTGTGGCAAGTAGCTTTTGTTCCTCCTCCGTTATTTTATATTTATTTCGAGAGGTTCTTAATTCTATGAATTCATCTTCATAGACTAAGTGTACTAGTAAATTTTTCCAAGGATAAAAAACCCAAACTCCATAGTCATCAATATCATTATTTTTTTTCCACTCAATTAAGAGCTCATCAAGGTCAGAATCAGAAAGATTCTCTTTGGGTTTTCTAATTTTAAACAGTTCTTTTAACTGTTCCCCAATCCTATCGTGAACTTCAAGGTTTGGCAAGGTGTTTAGCAAATCCTGTAAAAGGCTTTGGTCCTTGCTATTTTGTAAATCAAAAATTTGTGGTGATATTGATTGTGAATTTTGTTTTTTACATAGTTGAATTTTTTTTACCAGACCATTTTGGGACTGTGTTTTCATTTTTTGTTTTGGATGATTTGATTGCAAAATAGGGATAGTTTAGACATCTAGCCTCGATAAGCACATGATTTTTTTAATTACGCATGTTCAAAACTATCCATAACGGATAATATCGCTTTATTTTAGACAATCGCCAATCCTGATAAACAAATGATTAGAAGAATCTATACAGTAATTGTTAGATTTTCAAAATATTACTTTACTTTGTCGAATAAAATGTTCTATTCCAATTTTGATATTAATTGATGAGTGATAAGATTAGGATTCTCTATGTAGATGATGAAGTTCATAACCTCCAAGCCTTTAAGGCGACCTACAGGAGAGTATTTGAAGTTCACATTGCAGAATCTGGAAAAGACGGTTTGGAAATTTTCAAAAACACCGAACTCGATGTTGTAATCACCGACCAAAGGATGCCTGAAATGACAGGAATACAGTTTTTGGAAGAAATCCAAAAATTAAATTCAGAACCCATGAGGATTCTTTTAACTGGTTATTCTGATATTAATGCTGTGGTGGATGCCATTAATAAAGGTCAAGTTTACCGATATTTGAGCAAACCTTGGCAGGAGGATGAATTGAGAACTACAATTGAAAGTGCCTTCGAAGTTTTCCGACTTAGAAGAGAAAACAAAGAACTAATCGAAAAATTGGCAAAAGCCAACGAACAATTAGAATTTATGCTCCGCCAGCGACTTTTATCCTAAATGTTGAAACATTTTTCTTTAATTACTCTATTCCTATTCTTTTTAAATTTTTGGGCATCCGCTCAATCTCAAATAGATAATTTCCATCAAATAAAAATAACCGAAAACAATTTAAGTAGCAAAGCTCAACTGGAAACCTTTATCGATTCCATGAGTCAAATTTCACCTTCAAGCCCTGCCGGGAAATTCATAAAAAGCCCCTTGGGTATTGCCAATTCTCAAACAGAAATTTTAAAAAATCACAGGGTCAATTATTGGAAGCTAAAAACTCAAGGCCTCGGAATGCACGTGTTTTTTGATCTTCTATCATTGCAGAAAGGTGACAGCCTCTTTACTTATAATCTGAATGGCGATCTTTTAGAAATTACTACCGAAGATGAACTTTATGGAAAGGCTTTTACAAGCTCCTATTCCCAAAATGGTCTTATTTTTCAATTAAAAAATTACTCTTCTAAAGCACAAGTCCACATTTCTGGTTATTCCATTGAAATTAATGAAAAACCGAAACGAAAGACCTCCGACTTTGGCGAAAGTGACCCCTGTCAAGTAAATGTTAATTGTTCTGAAGGTGAAGATTTTAGAAAAATTCAAAAGTCGGTTGTCCGGATACTTATTAAAATTGATTTAGCTGTGTTTTGGTGCACCGGAAGCTTGGTTAATAATACGGATTACAATTACGAACCCTATATTTTAAGTGCCGAACATTGTGGATTATCTGGTTCGGACATTGCCCCCCAAAGTGACCTTGATAATTGGACCTTTATTTTAATTATGAAAGTCCAGATTGCGCTAATCCCCAAAACGAAGGAAACCTGAATAGGCAAAGACTTACTGGGGCAACTGCCTTGGCCAATAGCAAGGATTTTCTAACTATCACGATTGCC
>CAKZNE010000091.1 GCA_937129395.1 uncultured Cryomorphaceae bacterium
CGAGGCGGCACAAAAAGATGGTCTTCGTTTGGTTATTATTTCGGCGACTCGAAACAGATCCTACCAAAGCGGAATATGGAATCGGAAGTGGAATTCCTTTGGTGGAGAAGAAAATACCAGAGCCAATAGAATTTTACAATACAGCAGTATGCCCGGTACAAGTCGTCACCATTGGGGAACCGATTTCGATTTAAACGATTTGGAAAATTCCTATTTCGAAAGTGGCCAAGGTTTAAAAATTTACGAATGGCTAAAAAAGAATGCCCATAGCTACGGTTTTTTTCAACCCTACACCAAATTTAATCCCTATAGAGATGCGGGTTACCGCGAAGAAAAATGGCATTGGAGTTATTTTCCCCTAGCCTCAAAATTCCAAAGAGCCTATACCCATATTATAGACTATAATGATTTGGGGGGATTTAATGGATCAAAATATGCCAAAAAATTGGATGTGATTAATAATTATGTTAACGGCATTGACACGGTTATTGGCCCTAATTAAAACAAGGATTCAAAAACTTGATTCCAAAAGAAGGTAGAGTGAATAGGGAAAATCACTATTTGTTGTTAGCTTCTAGTTTTTAAGATTTAGAAAATAATGGACCTCAAAAACAAACATGGATCCTAAGCAAGGCTTTTAAAATTTAGATATTCCATTTTTTTGAAATTGTAATTACTGATTTGAAATTGAATTGCTTACATAAAAAACTTTGGTACGGACAGAACCCTAGACCAACAATATTTTTATGAATTTAAAATGAAATAGAAATTGAAATGATAACTAAAAAGAATTTTAATGGCCTTTGTATGGGTTTTGTTTTGTTTGTCCTTGGGCTAATATTCATTCTTATAGGCAAAACATATGAGGGAGAAATTATAATAAATATCTCCACTCTTTTGATTGTCATTTTTGGAATGATAATGCTCCTTGCAGAATCAACAATAGTAGGCACCATCTATTGGAAAATTATGCTGGGAGTCTATTTGACCAGTAATTTAATTTCTTTTTCCCTCCTAGTTTTCCAAAAACCTTCAGATTATGTTATCCTCGTAGGAATGGGGATTTACACCTTAACTTACTTTATTTGGTTTCTTAAAAAAAAGAAATATGGACATTTAGATTTATTGAAGCTCCTTTGGGCGCTCACTTTTGTTTTACACCCACTCAATAAATTTTACAACGGGCTTCCAGAACATTTTAATTTAGCTTCAGGTTCAATATTCTTCGTTTTAATTTTAGATTTTTTAGCCATTGCCGCTTTTGGGCCAAAGCCTTTCTTTTTGAGAAAATTACCAAATGATTTTTAGATGATATATTTGAGTTATTTTATTTTCATTATTTGAAATTGAAATTTCACTTCTAGACAGACTCTAATATATTTATACGTTTACAGATTTATTAATTATAAAACTACAGTAAATTGAAAAAAGTACTTATTACCGGAGCAGCCGGGTTTTTGGGGTCACACTTGAGTGATCGATTCTTGGCAGAGGGATTCCATGTTGTTGGAATGGACAATTTAATTACGGGAAACATGGATAATATTTCCCATCTTTTTAAGGAAGAACATTTTGAATTTTATCAACAATTAATTGCTTTGCGTAAGGCACATCCTGCATTTCGAATGCCTTCTACGGCAATGATTCAAAAATATGGAAAAACGAAGGGGACGGAACCTGGACGGATACGGAAACGCTGACCGGTGCTCCTCTGCTGTCATACAACGGCGGCGATTTCAATGGGGCGCGGGCTGTCGATTACGATAATGATGGCGACCTGGATCTGTTCTTTCATGATCATACGACAAGCACCGGAAACAATAACGCCCGATCCCTCTTTCGAAATGACGG
>CAKZNE010000092.1 GCA_937129395.1 uncultured Cryomorphaceae bacterium
GTTTCTGCTTGTGCTATTTGCGATGGATTCTTTTATAAAGGACTTGATGTAGTTGTAGTTGGTGCCGGAGATTCCGCTGCTGAGGAAGCTACCTATTTGGCCAAGCTTTGTCCGAAAGTAACTTTATTGGTTCGAAAAGATCATTTCCGAGCTTCTAAAATTATGGAGGAAAGAGTATTGAATACTTCGAACATTGAGATCATGTACAATACTGAAACTGTGGAAGTACTTGGAGATAAAACGGTAAGTGGTGTTCGTGTTAAAAATAATGTAACTGGTGTTGAATCTGAAATTGCTACAGAAGGTTTCTTTGTTGCAATTGGACATAAACCCAATACAGATATTTTTGAGGGTCAGATTACGATGGATGATGTTGGGTATATTATTACCAATCCGGGTACAACAAGCACAAATAAACCTGGAGTATTTGCCACAGGTGATGCACAGGATAAAATTTATAGGCAAGCTATCACGGCCGCTGGAACAGGTTGTATGGGAGCTTTAGAAGCGGAACGTTATCTACAAGAATACGAAGTGGAAATTGAAGCTTAGAAATTATTTTTAAATGAAATAAAAAGGCGAGCCATTGGTTCGCCTTTTTTTATGTAATGCTCTTTACACCCAAGTAAATAAGGGCAACCCAAATCAAGCCTTTCACTAAAAATGCCAGAAACAAAAGCAATCCAATATTCCAGCCTTCCTTTTGGATTAAGGCTTTGAATCCTTCTTCTTTTAGTATCTTTTTATATTTTTTAAACATTTCATTTCAATAAAAAACAGGTCTATAAGCCGGATTCTGTATTCCAATCAAAGATTGAAACCCTTATCATTTATCTAATTCTGCCTACCCTCCGAGATTGGACGAGAAGCCCTCAATCCTCGGTATACATGACATTTCAACTTACGAGGTTTACCTAGCCTCTTTTATCACTAAAAGAGCGGTGATCTCTTACATCACCTTTTCACCCTTACCTTGAAGAAAACTTCAATCGGCGGTATATCTCTGCGGCACTATCTGTTACATTATCGTTTCCAATATTGCACCTTCCTTTTGAGAAGCATAATTCCCTTTGTTGTCCGGACTTTCCTCCCTTTTTACTAAAAAGAGCGATAAGGCGACCTGTTCATTTGCAAAGCTAGTTCTTATAAATCCACTAAACAATAGTAATGGCTACCAAAGATCAACTTCTGTTGCCCCTGCTCCATATTTTAAAAAACTGGCATCGTAAAAACTGATATTTTCAATTCCTGTAAGCCAATTATGTAATTCATAACGAAGTTTGCCTTCTCCTACCCCATGAATATAAATGAGTTTAATTGCTTTTGCTTTTCTTGCTTTTTTCAGGGCCTTTTCAGCTTCTACCATTTGAATTTGCAACATATCATAATTGCTCATTCCCCTGGTATTTTCTACCAATTGATGGATATGTAAATCCATTTCCTGGATTCCTCTGTCTTTAAAAGGCAATTTTTTAGTTTCTCGTTTTGAAGGACCATCCTTTATGGAAACTGAGGATACTTCAATCGTTTGGCTTTTAATAATCTCATTCATATTAAACCAATTGTCAAAGCCACTTTCATCTTCAACCAATACTTGATCATCCTTAATGCGCTTAATGGTCGCAGAACCTACCGCATCCAAAAAAGAAACCTTATCACCAATATTAAAATCCATAGGGCAAAAATAAAAATCCCCCTTCTGAAAACAGAAGGGGGATTCATTTATTTAAGAATTACTTAATGTAATTTATCTCTTAATAATTCTACGTTGAACGGATAAGTCTCCACTTTCAACTTTAAGAACATAGGTTCCTTTTGCAAGGTGACTGATATCCAATTGGCCATCATATTTACCACCAATCAAATTAGACTCATTGATTAACATAATAGTTTTTCCTGTAAGATCTAATACGCTAATTACAGCAGCACTAGCTTCAGACTCAAAACTAAGGTTCATCAATCCAACAGTTGGGTTTGGATACAATTGCATACTTCTTCCTAAAGCATTTTCTGCAATACTTATACCAGCAACATTTACAACTTTACTAATGGAATCAACTCCACAATCTCCAGTAATAATCAACTTGATATTGTATCCTCCATTCATACTATAGCTATGGAAAGTTCCAGAAGTTGAAACAGTTGAAGTTGGTGTTCCATCACCCCAATCCCAAGTATAAGTGCTTGCACCTGTTGAAGTATTAGCATCAACATTAACAATCATATTAGTAAGGGTAGCAGGATCCGGAGTAATTGTGAAGGCCGCGTTTATCGGTCCTGAACGAGTTACAAAACTCATTGGTCCTACAGGATTACTATTCGATGTTGCACAAATATCTAATACATAGAAATCATAACCTGTACCAGCTGTTAAACCAGAAATAGCTAATGGATTTGGTGCATTAAGAACAATTGTTCCAACACCTGTTCCAGGGGTAAACCCAGCAGGTCCCCATTCTATTGTAGAAGAAACCGTATTTGGTCCACTTACCCATGTAAGCATTGCACTAGTACAAGTTGTGCTCGCTGTATCCAATCCTGTTGGATCGATACAACCAACAGGACAAGCTATGGTAGTTTCATTGAATGGTCCTGCATAAGAACTGGTATCACTTCCACAAGTATCTGCGATATAAAAGTCGTAAGATGTAAGTGGGTTTAAACCAGTAACAAAGTCTGGAGAAGTTACAATTCCTGTAAAGGTTCCTGTACCTGGGATAAATCCAGCAGGGCCATATTCAATTATAGAACCACCAGTATTGGATGTCCAAGTCATTTCAATTTGATTACAATCCACTTGAGACGAGAATACAACTGTAGGAGGATCACAATTCGGAATCCTTTCAGAAACCAATACGTTATCCACAGCCCAGTACCAAGCCCAAACATTATTATCATCATAACGGAATCTAACTTGGAATGCTGCATTGGCATAAGCTGTTACGTCAACTACTGGATGATCAGGTGCACCAAAAGCCCCCATACTTACTTGAGTAGACCAAACTGTAATCCAGTTTGTTCCATCAAATACTTGTACAGCTCCAGAATCACTCGCATTAATAGAATTAAAGTATTGATCCCATTCAACAGCTAGAATTTTTCCAGGACTAATTGTACTGGCATCAATTTGTGGTGAAATCATATCCACCATCATGTGAATACCATTGGCATGTTGATCACTATCTGCAATCATATACCCTGTACCGTCTAAATCACCAAACTGGTTTGCTCCACCAGCAGGCTGAGGTTCCCAACCAACTGGGGTTGTTCCATTGTTTATAAGACTCATACAACCTTGATCTAAGTTGAAGTTCTCACTATATGGTAAAGATTGTAACAAACATAAAGTTTGGAAACAATAAGGTCCAGTCCAAGCACTTGTATCACCAGGGCCACAAATTTCTCTAGAATAGAAGCAGTAAATAGTAGCATCGGTAAGTGTTGTTAATGCCAAACTATCCCCAGTAACCAATGAAGAAGTTCCTGCTGAAGGAGATCCAATATTCACTCCGTAGCTCACCTCATAATTAGCCCCTACTGTAGCAGATCCAGATTCCCAATATAACTTAGCACTAGATCCTGTAATATTTCCAGCAGAAAGGTTAGCTGGTTTTGTACAACTAACTGGATCAGAAATACGGATATCATCAAGAGCAATATCACCAGAACAACATCCATTTGTAAGTGCTCTAAAACGAACTCTTAAATCGGTTTGTCCTGCATAGTTGGTTAAATCATAAATGGTATCATTATATGGATCGGATTGAGAAATATTGTGAGTTCCAATTATTACAATAACTCCTCTATCCCACGCAGTTCCATTCCAAATATCAACATAAAGATCCGCCATTCCAGTACCATGCATATGGTAGTAAAACTCAAACTCAGGTGCTAATAGTCCACTAATATCAATTACTGGAGAAGCTAGAATCGTTGAATCTGGGCCAACTGTAGAAGAACCTGAAACATCAGCGGTAATAAATTTACCTCCAACTGCTGGAGCCAATGTATTATCTCTATCGGGTCCTGTTCCAGTTCCTGAGGTAGTTTGCGATGTATTTCTTACTTCCCAAGAATAACCACCACTACTGGTTGTTTGTGGATTATTGGAAACATAGTCCCAACAATCAGCACTTCCGTCCCAATGTCCTACTGGAGTATTTGGGCTTTCAAAATCTTGAAAATATGGAGCAGTAAAAGCATTACACAAAGTGGTAAAACAAACCGGATTTAAACTCCAAACACTTGTATCACCAGGTCCACAAATTTCTCTAACATAATAACAGTAGATTGTATTTGCAGTTAATCCATTTAACAAAGCACTATCTCCACTTACAACCGAAGTTATACCTTGGTTAGGTGCAGTAATGGATATTCCATAACTGATTTCGAAGTTCATATTTCCTGGTGTTCCTGCATCCCATTCCAATTCAGCAGATGTTATTCCAACCGTTTGAACGGTTAAACTCGCTGCTGGTGGTTTTGGACATGTAGGAATCACTTCATAAATGAAGTCATCTACATATAGCGTTTGGAAGGTTGCTGAATTTCCATGCAGAAATCCAACATAACTATCCGTTCCATTATAACCGTTTGCTGCATCAAGATTTACTACAAACTCCTCATAAGTTCCAGACAATTGAATGGTATCAAGAGGATTAAAATTCATGCTACTATTTGGATTGTCTGAAGTACCAACAACCATAAATGCACCACCAGCAAAACTTTGTCTTGCCCAGAAGTTCACTCTTTTATCGCCAGCACTCATATCTCCAAATAATGGGGAATAACCAATAATTGTATTACCACCAGCGCCATTATCCAATTCCATTGTATTAAATGGGCTTAAGGCATTAAAACCTGTAACAAATGCTCCAGTAAAAGCGGTTCCAGCTCCTTCAACCATACTTGTCCAACAATCTGGAGCAATATTGGTTATCATAGCATCGTAATTTTCACTGTAGGGTGCAAAGAAAGGCGAACATGGAGTACAGAATACATAAGGTCCAGCCCAGAAAGAAGAATCTCCAGGTCCACATACATATCTTAGTAAATACTCATAACATGTATTTGGAGACATTGTATCTACTAAAAGACTAGCTGTTCCACCAGTAAATACTCTTGCGCCTCCGGTTGTATTAGAACCCTGAGAGAAACCTTGTGGTCCAAACCATACTTCATAGTCAACTGCACTGGAACTTGGATTCCAAGCAAGTGTTCCTGAAGTATCCGAAACGCCACCTATTGTTAAACCAGACGGTGTAGGACAGGTAACTTCAACAAGCGATACGTCATCAAAAGAAAAACCATCACAACAAGTTGTTGAGAAGGCACCAGACGTACCCTGTTGTCCAAATCGAATTTGAGTTTCAGTGCCAACACTCTGACCGGCACCAGCTAAGGGTGAAACAATATCAATATTAGTTACATCCACATAGGTTCCACTAACGGTGACTACATCCAAATTAATCAATTCGATCCAAGGATCACTATAACTACCTCTAACCCAAACTTTATTATTCGGTTGGGACTCTTGAGCTGATTCCAGAACACTAAAATTTAATTCAATGCCAGCAGCGCTTGTATAATTTGATAAATCAACATTCAGTGTTAAATAATTGGTAGTAGGAGGAGATGTGAAAGTTAGATTATCCATCGTAAATGCCTGAGTACCTGTTTTCGCAAATCCTGCACCTGCTGCAACTCTTAATTGTCCCTGAATAACCGTTGGAACATATTCCCAAATATAGGTTGGGTTACAAAAATCAGTTTCTGTCTGATATGGTCCAACAGCATAAGTTTCAAAACCCTCGTTCAAAGGAAGAGTAGTAGCACCCATAATACATCTTGTTGAGAATGTAAAAGGTCCTATCCATAAACTATTTCCGCCCGCACCACAAGAATCCTGAACATAATAGTCGTAGGTTGTATTTGGTACCAAACCATTTATAGTATCTGTATTCCCGATAGTAATTTGGGAATTTCCAGAACCTTGAGCAAATCCAGAAATTCCATATTCTACATTGGTAGCAACTGCACCACCACCGGCAGTCCAACCTATAATTGCTGAGTTTGAAGTACGAGATATCAAACCTAAATTAGTCGGTTCTAAACAGCTTATTTCACGAACAGTTACATTATCTACTGCCCAATACCAAGCCCAAACATTATTATCATCATAATGGAATCTTA
>CAKZNE010000093.1 GCA_937129395.1 uncultured Cryomorphaceae bacterium
GGAATGGCGAAGCTGGAATTCATCATTTCGTACTGCGAGCCAGGGCTCATTCCAATGGTTTCCAGAATAAAACTGCCCATGAATTTCTTGATCTATTAATTCCCCAGTAAAAAGAAATAAATGTGCTCCATCAAAAGTGGAAAGCTTGATTTTAGTCCCGAAAATATTACCTTCTAAATACCGGTAATCTCCGGTTTCAGTAAGGAAAGTTCCCTTTAATTTATTTCCATTTTGGACAAAATGAGCAATAGCAGGGTATTCATCGGGTGAATTTGGGCTAAAACGTACCCTCCATTTTTTATTAATACTACAGCAAGCTTTTTCGTCTCCTAGAAATCGTTGGTCTTGATTTTTTAATCCAGATAATTTTAATCGTCCATTTTTTCGATCAGGATCAATATAAAATCCATTCAGAACATTTGTATCCAGCTTAAAAATAAAGTGATTGGCAAAAACGGGAAATCCAATCAAAATGGAATCACCCCTTAATTCCATGGAATTGGAAATGACTTTTTCCTCAGCATTAAAAACAATAAGGGTAGAATCTTTTGTCCATTCAAAATTAAAAGGCAAGTCTGTACTGTCATTTAATTCTATCCAGGCCCGCCAAATGCTTTTTTTAGCGGGTGTTTTTTCAGATTTTTTTAGTCCATTATCGCCAGAATTACAAGACACTAACAAGGACATTAAAAACCCTAAAAAGAACAATCTCTTAAATCCCATATTCTATTTTTTTCTAAATAATAATAGTTGTTCCCCTTGCTTTTTATAAACGACCTCATAGTCTGTATCGAGCTTGGTTTCGGAGGTGCCAAGAAAATATTCCCTGTCCAAATCCTTAAAATCTAAGGCTATATGATTATAGCGAACAAAGTAAGTTATCAGATTCCAATCTTTTGAAAATCGAGGGTCTGCCGACAAAACAGATTCTTCCGGAAGCATTTCGCAAATCTCCATTATTCCTCCTAATTTGCCTTTGTCTCGACTTAAATTTCCAAAATTTAAAATGGAGAAAATCAAAACGCCAAAAAAGGCAATTAAGCTACTAATTCTAATAGTTTTAAAATACTTAAAGGGCAAAATTGGCCTCCCTTTATCCTTAAGCTCCAACACTATTATTCCCAAGGCAATTACAAAATACAATATGGAAGGAACGGTATAAAAACCCCATTGCTTGGGACTAACCATTATTGGAAGAATGGCACTTAATCCTACCAAAACAAAAAACCAAACTGTGGAAGTTTTTTTGTTTCGCTTTTGCTTTTTCATCTTGGCGTAAACCACATAACAAAGTGCAATTATCAAAGGGATGATTAATTCCAATAGTAAGCGCTCTAAAATAAATGTCCGGCGTACTCCATAGCTGGGATTTTCTGCTGTTATGGTTCCTACAACTTGTTTGTTGAAATAGATATTCCAGCTTTCTGCGGCTTGATCTGAACCATAATAAAACACTGCGAAAATCCCTAAACTAAATACTATAAACAAGGTGGTTTGCAAGGCCATTTTAAAAAAGGCTATTTCCCTAAAACAAAGCCAAAGGAAAAAAGGTACTGCCAAAGGAAACATAGACACTGGGCCTTTGGTATAAAAGGCGCAAACAACAAAAAAGGCCGCCAAAATGGTGGCTAACACATTGAATTTTTTTCTTGTTTTAAATAAAATGAGTACAGCTAATGCTGAAAATAAGGCCATGGTGTTTTCAAGCATATTATTGGTAAAGCTCCATGTAATGGTAGGAACCAAAGCATAAAAAAGAAACACCAACCAAAGGCTGGATTTTCTACCTGGAAAGATGTCCTTCCAAAAAGCTCGTATAACCCATAGATGTCCTGCTAAAGCAAAAAGAGAATACAGCCTTTCCACCCAAAAATGATCGCCAAGTACCCAGAAAAAAATGGACTGAAGTCCAAATGCCAATGGCGGGTGATCGTGAAATTCTGCTCTAAAAGTTTGGGTCAACATCGGATCCCAGAAACTACCTAGTCCTTCTGCCAAGTTTCTAGAAAGGGAAGCATAAATATTCCCATCCATAAAAATTCCATGACTAAAAAAATTGGGCAACAGAAATATTCCGAAAACCAATAGGGGCAAAGTCCACAGGTTTTTATTTGTAGTCGACAATTTTGGAAATGTATAGGGTTTGTAATTCTTCTTCGCGCGTATCGGCCATTAAAAAAGGCAATGACAAGCGTGTAACTGGGTGAAATTTTATGGAATCAATGGCTTCTAAATAAAATTTGGAATTCAAATGTTTTAAATTGTTTTCTGGAAAAACCAAATAGGTGTTTCTTTCATCATCCACCCTCGATAAAAGCTTTTTTTCTGTTACGAGTTTAAGTTTTGCTTTTTGATAAAAATGGTAGCTGAAGGAATAATAGGAGTATAAATAAGTGTTTTCCCCATCAATCTTATTTTCATTTAAAGAATCTACAACCTGATTTCCAGCCTGAAAGGTTGTTAATTGGGGATAAAACCAAGAGTTCATCATAAAGTTGATGGAACAAGCCAAAAGAACCACGGAAACAATAAGGGAATCTGGTTTTTTGGAAGTAACCAAAGAAGTGTAAAAGCTTAATGCCAATAAACCGTAGGTAATTACTAAAATATAAATTGGGGCATCCTTAAAAAACCAAAAATAAATGAGGCTAATGATACCTCCAATAGCCAATATCATTATCCATTGAACGGTTAAAGTAAGTTTGATCCAGGCCTTTTTAAATTTGGAAACTTTAATTTCTTCCCACCAAGAGGCTATCAAAATTGCAGCTAAGGGATAAAGCGGAAAAATGTAATGGGGTAGCTTGTAACTTGAAGTGGATAAGACCAAAAATGGAATTAGAAAACCAAAAGCTGCCAACCATTTTGGACTTTCTACCTTTCCAAACCATGAAAAAATAATATCCCTAAATCTTTTGAAAAAGGCGGGAATAAAGATTAAGGACCAAGGTAAAAAAGACCAGAGAAAGTTGTGAACAAAAAAGAAAGGGCCCGAACCATCTTTCCAAACATTTTCGCCTGAGATTCTCCCAAAACTTTGTGTCCAAAAATAAAATTCAAGTCCGCTAACTCCCGTAACAGGAACCAAACCATTCGGACTTACCATTTGGGTAACCTTCTCAGGGTGCATATCAAATTGTTGGTAAAGTCCATAAACCATTGGGCTGATAAAAACAGCAACAAGGGCCAACATCACAATATATTCCCATCGAAATATCTTGTTCCAAGCTTTTTTTCCAAGAATATAACTTCCCACGGCAATTACGGGAACCATAAGTCCGATGGGGCCTTTAGACAACATGGCTAAGGCCACGCCAAAACTCAAACCAAAAAGCCACTTCCATTTCGGGGATTTTAGCCATTCCATCCATTGCCAAATGGCAAATATTACCGCGCCTGTTAAAATGGTATCTGTTCTTACATCATTATTAAAAAGAAAAAAGGCCTGACAGGAATATAAAATCAAAGCCGCTTTCACCCCTATCACCTTGTTGTACAAGAGTTTTCCTAAGCGATAAGTACTAAATACTCCCAAAAGAGTAAATAGAAAAGAGCCAATTTTAAAGGACCAATTGTGGAAGCCGAAAATTTCAAAAAAGAAGGAGGTAATCCAAAAAAGTAGAGGAGGTTTATCTAAATAATCCTCCCCTCTATGTTTTACTTGAAGGTACTCATTGGTTTCCGCCATTTCTCTGCTAATACTTGAGTATTGAGCAGAGTCGACATCCATTATTGTAATGTCAAATCCAATGATATAAACTATTGTAGCTAACACAAATAGCCACAGATACTTATTTCCCATTTAGTGATTTTACTTAAACCCCAAGGTCAGATTTCATAGCAGAAATTCTTTCAAACACCTGCTTTTGCGCTGCTTTAAATTCAGATTTAGAATTTAAAGTTTGGTTTACGCTGAAATAGTATTTTATTTTAGGTTCCGTTCCAGATGGTCTAGCAGTAATTTTACTTCCTTTTTCGGTAATAAACTGGATTACATTGCTTTTTGGTAACTCTATGCTGTACCTGCTGCCGCTTTCAATATCTAGTTCAATAGAACTTTGGTAATCCAGCATTTTCAAAACCCTTTCTCCACCAATTTTTTCGGGACTGCTCTTTCTATAAGCTTCCATAAGTTCAGTAATTTCTTCGGCACCTTTTCTTCCTTTTTTAGTGACAGAAACCAGATCTTCTTGGTAATAGCCAAATTGGCAATACACATCGATTAGTAATTCAAAAAAGGAAGATCCATTGGATTTGGCCCAGGCTGCAGCTTCGGCGAGCATTAATCCACTGGCAATAGCATCCTTATCCCTAACAATATCCCCAATCATATAACCGTAGCTTTCTTCACCACCGCCAATAAATTGCAGTTCATTTTCTTTTTGTCGGATAATATCGGCTATCCATTTAAAACCAGTTAAAACACTTGGGCATTCTACCTCATAACCATCTGCAATTTTTTCAATCAGATCACTGGTTACAATGGTTTTAGCCACAAACTGTTTTCCATCCAATTTACCTGCTTGTTTCCAGTTTTCGAGTAAATAATAAATCAATACCGAAGCGGCTTGATTTCCATTTAAAAGAACGATTTCTCCATCTAAGTTTTTAACGGCAATACCTACTCTATCGGCATCTGGGTCTGTCCCGATTACCATTTCGGCATTAATTTCTTTTGCCTTTTTAACAGCCATATCCAGGGCCGCAGCTTCTTCGGGATTTGGAGATTTTACTGTTGGGAAATTTCCGTCAGGTTTTGCTTGTTCGGCTATTGTATGGAACTTTTTAAAGCCGGCCTTTTCAAAAGCCGGGGGCATCATTACAATTGAGGTTCCATGAATGCTCGTGAAAACCACCGACAAATCTTCTTTGCCAGAATCTGTCAAACTTAATTTTTGAAGGGCATCCAAATAAGAATTATCTACTTCTTTACCAATAATTTCTACTAAACCTGGCTCGTATTCAAAACTTAAGGTGGCTACATCTACTGCCCTTACTTCTTGGATTACACCTTTATCATGAGGAGGAACAAGCTGTCCGCCATCATTCCAATAAACCTTATACCCATTGTATTCTGGTGGATTATGAGATGCTGTTATTACAATCCCAGCACTGCAATTGAGGTGGCGGATGGCAAAAGACAGGGACGGTGTTGGTCTTAGATCTTCGAACAGGTAAACTTTAATTCCATTTGAAGCTAAAACTGCTGCAACATCATTTGAGAATTCCTTAGAGTTATTTCTACTATCGTAAGCAATTGCCACGCTAAGATTTCCCTCTGGAACCTCAGCAATTAAATAATTTGCCAAGCCTTGTGTAGCAGCACCAAAGGTGTATTTATTAACCCTATTGGTTCCTACGCCCATTACTCCTCTTAGGCCACCGGTACCAAAGTCAAGGTCTTTGTAAAATGCATCAATTAGGTCGTCGCCTCCCTTTTCCAGTAATGCCAATGTTTCCTTTTGAGTTTGCTCATCATAAGGTGCTTTTGTCCAAACGAGAGCTTTTTCTCTTACCTCTTTTTCAAGATCCATAAAATATAATATTGTGTAATTGTAAAATGTTGTTTTTCTATTTTGAGTTTATTGAGGCTGCTCCACTTGTGGATTGTACCACATCTTTAGGATTACCTTTAAAACTAATATTGGATGCACCACTGGCGCTAGCTTTTATTTTTTTCTCTACGGAAATTTTCACCCCACTTGCTCCAGATGTTTCTACCTCGGCGCTTTTTGCTTGCAAGGAGTATGCTTTTAAACTACTTGCTCCACTAGCTTCTACCTCCAATTTATCGGTGCTTCCTTTAATGTCAATATTTGCAGATCCACTCAATTCAACTTCGATATCATGGCATTCTAAATCAATATTAATATCACTTGAACCACTTGCTTCTAGGTCCATATTTGAAGATTTTATTTTGCCTTGGGAGCTTAATCCTGCAGCACCACTAAGATTTACAGATTCAAGTTTAGGAACCACCACGTTGACAATTAATTTTTCATAGGAGCTAATTCCTTTTTTGCTTCGTATAGTAAGAACCCCTCTGGATACGGAAGTTTCAATAAGCGGTAAAATATTGGCATCAGCCGAAATATTAACGGATTGAACATCGCCTTGCTTTACAATAACCTTAATAATTCCCGAAGCTCTAATGCCAGTAAAAGAATCTACCTCTCTAGTACTTGATTCCACATTACCATTTCCTTTAACTCCAACACAGGAATTAAACAAGGCTGCTAGGGACAAAAGGAGTATAAACTTTTTCATAATTATTAAATTTTTGATGCTTAGGTTTTCGCCAAGATTGGCTTATGAAGCTAAAGTAAACAATAGTAACCTTAGTGGAAAAAATAGGGCCTATAAAATGCAAAGAAGCCGCTCTAATTAAAGAACGGCTTCCAATAAAATATTCAAGGATCTGTTGAAAACCCCTTTAAATAAATTATTTACTCAATTTTGAAAAATTCCTTTCTACAAAATTGGTTAAAGATTCACCGTGCAAAAGATTTTGAGAAATCATGGCCAGATCTTTAGCATCCTCAATCATCATTTTCTTAGCTGCTTCGTCTTTTTCATCCATAATTTTAGAAACCAAATCATGGTTGGTATTTACAATAAGATTGTACATCTCTGGCATATTATCCATTCCCATAAATCCTCCACCACCGGTAGCGCTCATTTCCTTCATTCTTCTCATAAACTCAGGAACTGTAATCGTAAAAGGGCTATCCGTAGAATCCAAATTTTCCATTTGAAGGGTAAATTTGCCTTTTTCAAGACATTCTTCAATTACGGGTTTTATTGATTCTATTTGTTCAGGTGTAAGCTTTGAAGGCTGTTCCCCTTCTTTTTGAATTAATTTATCAATTTTGAGGTTATCAAGAAGATTCATATTCAATTCCTAGAGTTACTTTTATTTAGGAGTATAGTCGGTC
>CAKZNE010000094.1 GCA_937129395.1 uncultured Cryomorphaceae bacterium
AAGTTTTCTGATATTTTCCAAAGGGGTTGTCTAAGAGTAGCTCCGCAAATACCTTTTTCCTCCAAAACTGCTTTTATTCCACCTGGGTTTCCTTCTTCAAAAAGCATATTGGTAATATCTAATAATTTATAATGTGCCTCTCTTGCATCGTTAAGCATATGGCTCAAAGCCGAGTTCACCATTTTGGTAAAAACCTTAGGAAAACCTTGTCCGCTCACCGAAATAACCCCATCACCACCGCAGCAAATCATGGATAGACTCAAGTTGTCATCACCACTAATCACTTTAAATCCTTTTGGTCTTTCTTTAATAATTTTCATCACCTGCTCCATATTTCCGCTGGCCTCTTTAATTCCAATAATATTTTCAAAATCATTGGCCAGCCTCAATGTTGTATCAGCAGTCATATTCGAAGCCGTCCTTCCTGGCACGTTGTAAAGAATAATTGGAACCGGGCTATTTATGCTTATTGTTTTAAAGTGCTGGTAAATGCCCTCTTGAGTTGGTTTATTATAGTAAGGAGAAACCGATAGGATGGCATTAACTCCATCAAAGTCGGTTTCATTTATGGTATTCACAAGTTCTTGAGTATTGTTCCCTCCTATCCCAAAAACAATGGGCAACCTTCTACCATTTACTTTTTTAATATGATTAAGAACCGCTACTTTTTCTTCTTTATTTAATGTAGCATTTTCGGCTGTTGTACCCATTACCACCAAATAATTTATTCCGCCATTAATACAATGGTTTACCAAATTTTCTAGTCCCTGGAAATCCACTTCTAGATTTTCCTTGAATGGAGTGACCAATGCCACACCGCTTCCTCTAAATTCCATCATTAGTTCTTCTTCTGATTTATAAAATTAAGGTAATAGTCCAACTCTTTAAAAAGTTGCTCAAAGTTATTGTTTTCTGTAATGCTTAGCATCAAATCCATTGACAGATCCTCCTTTAAAGAACTTCCGGCTTTAAGACTTGATTTTGCTTTTAAGCTAATAAAATCGAGGGGATGCTGGGCTTTGCTATTTAAATCCAAATACACATCCATCCCTTGTTTTAGAAATTTTTCAACATTGGCGTTATTTGGATTTCCTGAAAAACTTAAATCACTTTTACAAAACCATAAACCCTCAGTTGCAATGCCCTTTTTTTCAATTTCTTTTTGGGTAAATGGGATGTATTCTAGTAGTTGAACCTTTTTCCCTGCAGATTTCATTCTTGCCGCATATTTCAAAATATCATCTTTAGAATTGGATCTCTCATAGGATATTCCAATCCATTCAATGGAATCAAAACCCTTGTACAGCTTAGTTTTTATTGGATTATTGATCAACTTTTTCAGTTGAAATTTTCTTAATGTACTTTTCAATCCCATTAGGCAATCATTTCTGCAAATTGATTTTCATCGATAATTTTCACACCCAAATCTTCCGCCTTTTTTCGTTTTGATGGGCCCATTCCTTCTCCAGCCACTATTAAATCCGTTTTAGCAGAAACAGAGCCTGTATTTTTTCCTCCGTGCTTTTCAATAAGATCTTTTAATTCTGTTCTTGAATATTTTTCAAAACTTCCTGAAATCACAATTTTCAATCCCTCCAAAGCACTACTTACACCTTCTTGTTTTAGAACTTCCATTTGAAGCCCTGCATCGATCAGTCTATTAATCAGCTGTTTATTTTCTTCTACACTAAAAAATTCGGTAAAACTTTCTGCTATCCGTTGGCCAATTTCATCAACGGTTAGTAGTTCTTCCAAACTCGCTTCTAAAAGCCTTTCCATGGTCTCAAAATGAAGGGCTAATTTTTTGGCAACAGTTTCACCAACATAGCGAATTCCCAACCCAAACAAAACCCTTTGAAATGGAATTTCCTTGCTTTTTTCAATTCCATCAATAATATTTTGTGCCGACTTTTCCGCCATTCTATCCAAGGGAAGAAGCTCTTCTTTTGTAAGACGGTACAAATCGGAATAATCCTTTATTAAACCGGCATTTACCAAAAGTTCAACAGTTTCTCCACCTAAACCTTCAATATCCATTGCCTTTCGGCTGATGAAATGCTGTATCAGTCCACTAACCTGTGGAGGGCAAGTTTTTGTATTTGGACAATAATGTTTGGCTTCTCCCTCTTTACGTATTAAAGGGGTTTCACATTCTGGGCAGGTTTCAGCATATTGAAAAATTGGAAAATCCGGATTTCTTTTGCTTAAATCAACTCCTGTTACTTTAGGTATGATCTCGCCACCTTTCTCTACAAATACAAAATCCCCTACTCTTAAATCCAATTTCTCAATTTGATCAGCATTGTGAAGAGATGCTCTTTTTACGGTTGTTCCAGCTAGTAAAACAGGATCAAGATTCGCTACAGGGGTTATGGCTCCTGTTCTGCCTACTTGGTAGCTTACCTTTTCTAATTGAGTGGATACTTCCTCTGCTTTAAACTGATAAGAAATGGCCCAGCGAGGTGATTTAGCTGTACTGCCTAGTCTTTGTTGTTGGATATAGTCATTTACTTTAATTACAATTCCATCAATTTCAAATGGAAGTTTATGCCTGTTTTCATCCCAATAATTGATGAAGTCAAAAATCTCATCTATGTTTTTGGCTTTTTGGATATAGCGTTTTTCTGGTGGTGGAATTTTAAAACCCCAATCCTTTACCTTAAGGATACTATCGTAATGATTATCGGCAATTTCGTTTTCCGAAAAAACATAGTAAAGAAAACTATCCAGGCTTCTGCTTGCTACCGCAGAGCTGTCCTGCATTTTTAAAGTGCCACTGGCTGTATTTCTTGGATTTGCGAAAGTTTCCAAACCTTCTTCTATCCTACTTTCATTTAATTTTTTAAAGCCCTCCAAAAGCATAAAAATCTCTCCTCGAATTTCAAATTCATCAGGAAACGAATCACCTTTTAGTTTTAGGGGAATAGATGAAATGGTTTTTACATTGGCTGAAATATCATCTCCTTTAGACCCATCTCCACGAGTAAGCGCTCTTTCAAAAGCTCCATTTTTATAGCTAATTCCAATTGCAGCTCCATCGTATTTTAACTCACAAACAAATTCCATTTCCTCAGGAACCATTTTGGAAATTCTTTTAATGAAATCTTCCAACTCCTCTTTAGAATAAGTGTTACTCAAAGAAAGCATGGGGTATTTATGGGCTACATTTTCAAAGTTTTTGGTTATTTCACCTCCAACTCTTTTGCTTGGAGAATTGGGATCTGCAAATTCTGGGTTTGCATTTTCCAATTCCTGTAGCTCACGGAGTAGTAAATCAAAATCATAATCAGAAATTACAGGAGAATCCAGAACATAATAACTGTGATTATGCTCGCTTAATTCAAGCCTAAGTTTCAGAATTTTTTCTTGGATTTCCACTTTTGTCATTTCAAACCTGCTTTAAAGCAAATCTAATTAATTGCTTAATGAAAATCGGAGAATCCATTTCCTAAATATTCACTTTAAATGGTGATAATTTCTTTTCAAGGATTGGGATTGATCAAAAGTTTTTAATTTGCCCAAACAAATTAGTCCATGAAAGTACTAGGTATTATTCCCGCTCGCTATGGTTCCTCAAGATTAGAAGGAAAACCTTTAAAAGACATTGAAGGTAAATCCATGATTCAAAGGGTTTATGAGCAGTGTAGTTTAGCTTTAGATGAAGTGGTTATCGCTACTGATGATGAGAGAATTAAAAACCATATTGATTCTTTTGAGGGAAAGGTTGTTTTGACTTCAATTCACCACAAAACAGGAACCAATCGCTGTTTAGAAGCATTGGAAATTTTAAAGTCCAATAATGGTTTTGAACCAGATGTTGTAATTAATATTCAAGGCGATGAACCTCTTTTGCACCCCGATCAAATAAAAAAAATTATTTCCTGCTTCGAAAATGATTCAAATGTAGAATTGGCTTCCCTAGCTATGCCTGCTGGAGAAGATGCAGATTTGGATGCTCATAATGGCTGTTTTGTGGTTTTGGATAAAAATCAAGATGCCCTATATTTTAGCCGATCTATAATTCCTTATTTAAGGGATATTCCAAAACAAGCCTGGGCTAAAAGTCATCCCTATTTGTACCATGTTGGGATGTATGCTTATACTCCTTCCGCTTTAAAAAGGTTTGCAGAATTAAAGCAAAGCCCTCTAGAAATAGTAGAATCCCTAGAACAACTTCGATGGTTGCAAAGTGGTGGTAAAATACGATTGGCCCTTACGGAGCATGAAACAATTGCCGTTGATACCCAGGAAGATTTAGAAAGAGTTAGGAAAATCATTAGAAATTCTCAAAATTGAATTCCAAAGAGCTAAAGGTCTTTTTGGATGAAAAATACATTCAATACCATTCAAGTGAATTTATTGAAAGTGATCCTATTCAAATCCCCCATCTTTTTACAAAAAAGCAGGATATTGAAATAAGTGCTTTTCTTACAGCCACTATAGCGTGGGGACAAAGAAAGAGTATCATTAAAAATGCTCAAAGTCTAATGGATAGAATGGATCAATCGCCTTTCGACTTTGTAATGAATCACAGCGAAAATGATTTAGAAAATTTGGAAGGATTTGTCCACAGAACCTTTAACAGTGACGATTTGTGCTTCTTTGTAAAAACTCTGAAAGCCTTATATCAAAATGAAAAAAGCCTTGAAACCTACTTTTTACCTTTAGAAGGAGAAAAGGATTTGCAAATGGCTATTTTTAGATTTCGAGAAGAGTTTTTAAGTGTTGCACATCTTTTACGTAGTGAAAAACACATTTC
>CAKZNE010000095.1 GCA_937129395.1 uncultured Cryomorphaceae bacterium
TCTTCATTCTTCAGAGCTTCCCAATCTCCCTAAGGCTCCATTTCAATCAAATTACCCTTTTCTTGAAGGCCAAAATTAGCTTCGATTAAAATTTATCGTTACAATTTTAAAAAAAAATAAAGCAACCATCCTTTTTCATAGGGTAATTTTCAAAAGCAGAATCTCCTCCTTTTAAATTACTGATTATCAACAATTATTATAAAAGCCACGAAACGTTTTGGACAGGTGTGTTTGCGACTAATTTTTTAAGTTTACCCTAAAGCTTTTCAAATGTATTTACCAAAATCTGTTGAAGACTATATTCTTTCCCAAGAAAAATGGGAACCATTTTTAAAAAAATTACGGGAGATAATCCTCAGCACCGAATTGGAAGAAACCTTGAAATGGGGTATTCCAACCTATACTTTGCAAAATAAAAATGTTGTGGGTCTAGCTGCATTTACCAATTATGCAGGCCTTTGGTTTTTCAATGGAGTTTTCCTTAGCGACAAAAAAAAGCTTTTAATAAATGCCCAAGAGGGAACTACCAAGGGGCAAAGGCAATGGCGATTTACCTCCTTGAATGAATTAGACGAAAACTTAATTTTGGCCTATTTAGATGAAGCAATTGAAAACCAAAGGAGTGGAAAAGAGGTGAAAGCCCAGAAAAAACCAATTCAAAATTCTCCTTTGTTGGATTTAGAATTAACAAATCACCCTAAACTAAAACAGTTTTTTGACAGCTTCAGTTTAGCAAAACAGCAAGAATTTGTTAGATATATTGAAGAAGCCAAAAGAGAAGAAACCAAATTTTCAAGATTAGAAAAAATTAAACCCCTTATTTTAGAACGGGTTGGTTTAAATGACAAATACCGTTCTTAAGCCATGTTTGAACAATTTAGAAAAGAAATTTGCCGCCATGTAGATTTTAAGGACAAAGAACTTGAATTAATTGAAAATGGACTCTGTTTGAGAAAAGTGCCTAAAAAATACAAGCTCGTTGAGGAAGGTAAAATTTGTAGGGAAATTTATTTCGTGAACAAAGGACTTATGAGACTACTTTACGATAAGGAAGGTGATGAAATTACGGCCTTTATTTTTAAAGAAAACTTATTCGCCTCGAGCTATTCCAGTTTTTTAGAGCAAAGTCCAAGTATCCAAATATTAGAAAGTTTGGAGGAAACTGAGCTCATCGTTTTACCCTACGATTATTTGATGTTTCTTTATGAGAATCTACCCAAAATGCACATTTTAATTCGAATTGTTGCTGAACAACGTTTTATCAATTCCCAAAAGGTATTGGCCTCCCACCTATTAAAAACTCCAGAGGAAAGGTATTGGGAATTTCAACTACTACACAAGGATTTATTGAAAAGAGTTCCACTGCACATAATAGCTTCTTATTTGGGCATCACCCCAGTTTCCTTGAGTAGAATCAGAAATCGCACCCACAAAAACTAATTTCTTTACAATTGTTAAGGAATTAAAGTTCCTACCCTCTTTACATTTGAATAATCAAATAACAATAGCGATGATTCAAATAAAAACTGAGATTATAATAAAAGCAACAGACACTAAGATTTGGAATATTTTATGTGATTTTGAAAACTATAAAAATTGGAATCCATTTATTGTAAATAGCTCAGGTAAGGCAATTGAAGGAAGAAAAATCACCAACAGCATGAAAATTCAAAATAAAGTGCAAACCTTTAAGCCTGTGCTTTTAGTAGTTGATGAAAACAAAAAATTGGAATGGTTGGGAAGCCTTTTTTTTAAAGGCCTTTTTGATGGTCAACATTATTTTGAAATAGAAAAAATTGACAAGGACTATTGCAAACTTACACAAGGCGAGCACTTCAGAGGAATTCTTGTAAAACCTATTCTTAACAAAATAAGGAAAGATACCTTAGCCGGCTTTGTTGCCATGAACGAAGCTCTTAAACTTGAGGCGGAAAAATAAATTCACAAACAAATTTTCCTTTGCTCATTTAATGCTTATTTAGCCAAAATAAGCGCAAACCATGAATTTGACCCAAAGAATTGAAGACTCAAGAACCTCCTTGTTTAAAGCGGTATTCCCAAACACAACCAATCATTACGATACCCTTTTTGGAGGAACGGCAATGCAATTAATGGATGAAGTAGCCTTTATCACTGCTACCCGTTTTACACGAAAAAAAGTAGTTACCATTTCTTCAGACAAAATAAATTTCACTTCGCCCATTCCTGCTGGAACCATAATTGAATTAATTGGAGAAGTGTCTAGAATTGGCAATACAAGCTTAGATATAAAAGTGAATATTTTTATTGAGCAGATGTACAGCCAAGACCGACAAAAAGCAATTAGTGGAAGTTTTACTTTTGTCGCCATCGATGATGATAAAAAACCAACCTCGATACTTTAAGAATAATATTGTAAATCGAATTTCTTCTTTCAGAACCTAAAACAATAGCATCAAATGTTAAAGTGGATTGATATAGTAAAGTACTGCAATAATGGCAAGCCTAGTCCAGACCAACGAATTGAAAAAACGGAAATGGAATGGAAGGAAATTTTAAGCCCTGAACAATTCCAAATCACAAGATTAAAAGGAACTGAAAGGGCAAATAGCTCAGAAATGTGCAGTCTTTTTCAACCTGGAATTTACCAATGTGTTTGCTGTAAATCAGAACTATTTGATGCCCAAGAAAAATTTGATTCCGGTTCAGGTTGGCCATCATTTACCCAGCCTATAAAGGTTAATTCTGTAGCATATAAAAAGGATGTGAGCTATGGAATGACAAGAGTGGAAGCGCTTTGCAACAGCTGTGATTCCCATTTGGGACATGTTTTTCCAGACGGACCAGAACCCAGCGGGCTTCGCTATTGCATGAATGCACTTTCATTGGAGAAGAAGGAAAATATTTTAGAAACAGCCACATTTGGAGGAGGTTGTTTTTGGTGTACGGAAGCAATTTTCGAAAATCTAAAAGGCGTTCAAAAGGTACTAAGCGGATACAGTGGTGGAGAATTATCCAACCCCACCTACAGGGAGGTTTGCAGCGGAAGGACTGGTCATGCTGAAGTTATCCAAATAAGTTTCGACCCAAGCCAAATATCTTTTGAAGATTTAGCTATTGTGCATTTATCTACCCACAACCCTAGCCTTTTAAACCAGCAAGGAGCAGATAAAGGTACTCAGTACAGAAGTATTATTTTATATCATAATGATGTACAATTGGAAAAATCCAAAGAAGTGATATTTGAATTTTCCAAACATTTAGACAAACCAATTGTTACAGAATTAAAAAAGTTTGAGGTCTTTTATGAGGCCGAGGCTGCGCATCAAAATTACTTTTCTTCAGATCCTGAAAAGCCTTACTGCCAGAATGTAATCGCCCCAAAATTAGCAAGGTTTAAAGACATTTTAAAAGACAAACTCAAGCCAATTTAGCACGCTTGGTTGAATTTTTCATTTTTTTATATTTGGATAAAATCTAAACCAAGAACATGAAAAAACTTGCCTTTTATTTCAGCTTTATTGCCATTCTTAGCTCATGTTCTAATGGCGACCAAGCTATTGAAGAAAATTATGGCATTGAAACTTCTGAAGCAGGAGAAACAGAAAATGCCGAGGAAGTTGTTTTCGACTCGCTTAGAGCGGCAAAGGTTGGTGCCGACCCCTACGGGATGCGCAAGTATATTATGGCCTTTTTACGAAAAGGACCCAATAGAGAATCCATAGACTCCGCTCAGGCTGTGGAATTACAAAAAGGCCATATGGCCAATATTAGAAGATTGGCAACTGAGGGAAAACTAGCACTTGCTGGTCCCTTTTACGGCGACGGTGATTTGAGGGGCATATATATTTTCGCTATTGACAATATTGAGGAGGCACGAAAACTAACGGAATCTGACCCGGCAGTTAAAGCGGGATCTCTTGAAATGGAATTAATCCCATGGTATGGCTCAGCGGCTCTGATGGAAATAAGTGAAATCCAACAAAAAATTTCTAAAATAAAAATATAGTTAGCCTTTAATACCTATTTAAAACTAAATACTCGCGGATTGGAAAATATTGAAAATTTAAATCAAGAATTCGAAAAATGCCGTAGTCAACTCAAGGCCTATATCCTAAGAATCACCACGAGCAAGGAGGATACGGAAGATATAATCCAGGAGACCTATCTTAAATCTCATAAAAACATTAATTCTTTTCGAGGTGATAGCAGCCTAAAAACTTGGCTTTTCACCATTGCCTCCAATCTTGCTAAAGATTTAATGAGATCCAAAAAAAGGTGGCCCGAAAATGTAACCGACATCTGCAAAGAAGCGGCGATGGGAAATCAAGCTTTTTTCCAAGAGGCAATGCAAATTCGCATGAGCTCTAGCCAGGGTAATTTTGAAATAAAAGAACACATCAGCTTTTGTTTTACTTGCGTTTCAAAATCAATCCCTTTGGAACATCAATTGGTTTTATTACTTAAAGAGGTTCATGCCTTTAAGGTCAAAGAAATTGCAACCATTATGGAACTCACCGAAGCAATGGTTAAATATTATCTCAGGACTGCCCGTAGCAAAATGGTTGAGATTTATGATCATCGCTGTTCTTTAATTAATAAAACTGGGGTTTGTCATCAATGCACCGAGCTCAACGGAATTTTTAATCCCAAACAAAAGGCAGAAGAAGAATTAAGAAAAATTGAAATGGTCAAAAATGCCGACAATCCCGATAAGGAACATTTAATGGACCTCCGATTGAAAATAGTTGAGGATCTAGATCCATTTAGTTCCGCAGCGGCAGAATTACAACTTCATCATTTACAGCACAATAACCAAGTAATGAAAAATCATTTGAAAAATAATTAGCTATTTGCTGATCATTTTTTTATCCCCAATCGTCAAAGGAATAACAAACAATAAAAAACATGAAAAAGTTATTAATCTTATTACTTATGGCGACCACAACAATTTCCCAAGCTCAAGATGGTAAGGCTGAAACGGAAAAGAAAACCTTCAGCAGAACTACAAGTGTTTCCATCAACATTAAAGCAGATAAAAGTATCATTTGGACTTTAATGACGCAAGCACATGACATTCCCCGATGGAATTCCACCATTATTAGTTTGGAAGGAAAAATTGAAAAAGGAGAAAAAATAAAATTGAAGTCTACGGTTGATAGCAGCCGAACCTTCTCCTTGAAAGTTGTTTCCTTTACTCCAGAAAGGGAAATGATTTGGTCAGATGGCCTTGCTCCATTTTTTAAAGGTGTTCGTACATACACCCTTACTAAAAACGAAAATGGAAGTTGCACTTTTACTATGCACGAAAAACTCAAAGGAATTACTTTTCCTATGGCGGCAAGTAGCATTCCTTCATTTGATGAATCCTTTGAGCAATTTGCAAAAGATTTAAAAATAGAGTCGGAAAAAATTCAAAACACTAAGGACTAAAAATCATAAACTAAAATAGGGGTGGTTTTTACTGCCCTTATTTTTAGCCTTGTAGATCTTTTCCTTGCTATGCCTAAAAATGATCTACATTTGTGGCCTCGCATGACAAACACCTCCAATTCACTCCCAACCACAACCGAAGTATGCATAATAGGCGCAGGCCCTTCAGGAATTGTAACGGCTCTTTTTTTAGCAAAAAAAGGAATTGAGTCCATTGTTTTAGATAAATTTCATTTCCCACGACCAAAGCCTTGCGCAGATTGCATTACAGGAAACACCCTTAGGATATTAAAGGAAATAAATCCTGAGATTCTTCCAAGATTGGTGAATAGTGGAAAGATGAAAGCGATGCATGGGATACATGCATTTTCGTCCAATAGCAGCAAAATAAAATTTGATTTCTTGCCATTGGAGCCCGAAACCACGGAACCATCTTGCTATACTATAAAACGGGAGGAGTTTGATTTAGCACTATTTGAAGAGGCAAAAAATAACCAACTGATTACCATTAAAGAGAGTTTCCATGTAGAAAAAATTCACTGCTCAAAGGAAGAGGCCTATGTTTTGGAAAAGAAGGGTGAAAAAATTTCAGCTAATATTATCGTAAATGCAAGTGGTTCAAATTCCAATCTTCAAAAAGAGGCCTATTCTCAACACAATAAGGAAAGGAATACGGCCATTGGAATAAGAGGCTATTTTGAGAATATTGAGATTAGTGACCCCGAATTTTGCGAACTCTTCCTTTCAAGAAAATTGATGCCGGGAGGGATTTACATCAGTCCAATGTCCAACAATCAGGCTAATGTAAATTTGGTTCTACGTATAGATAAACTAAAAAAATACGATTTAGATTTAAAAAAAACCTTTCAAGACTTTTTAGAGAACCACCCCCTTATTAGGGATAAATTTAAAAATGCGGTGCAAATTGAAAAGTTTACCGGTTCTCAATTGAGGTTAGGCACGGTAAAGCGAAAAATTCATGGGGACAGATTTATTATGGTTGGCGATGCTGCTGGATTAATAGATATATTATCTGCAAATGGTATCCCTCAAGCCTTTATGAGTGGGAAAATTGCCGCAGAACATATTTCTCAAGCCGTGGCCATTTCAGATTATTCCAGAAAAAACCTAGTCTCTTATGAGAAGGCTATTTTTAAAGCTACCAAAAACTACCTGCGATTAGGAAGGTTGGCCTCCCCATTTATGAGAAGCGAAAAGGTTTTGGATATAGTTGATTTATTATTGAATAAATTTTCCAAACAATTAGGAAACAACAAGGCCTTGGAGGCTTTGGTATATGATAAGAAATACAGCTGGAACCTGATTAATCCAAAATATTATCGGCGGTTTTTCTTTGGGATGAAAAATTAGAAAGTCATTGTTAGCAAAGCCAATATCTTTCCAATCTAGCAGAGGTAAATTCCTTTTCATTCTGCTGATTTAATACCCTGGTAAATAAAGTCTTCAACCCTATTCAAAGCCTCGGTTTTTCAATTCTCTAATTTTCATACTAATCAGGCATACAACACAATTTTTTCCTTTATTTTGCCAAATCGCTTTTTTAATTTGGCTTGGGCCAATTCATTTGCCCTAGAACCTTTTTTTAAGGGGTTTGCGGCTAACAATAATTAAGAACGCTTTTAATAAAACACCACCTCGCCTGCGAAAAAACAGGAACGAGAGCAAGATTTTTCTTTATGAAATCATTTACTGAGCTATGTAAAAATATTGGTAAAACCAGTTCTGATTTTTCAAAAATTAAACTGGCGATATTAGGAGATAGCGCTACTCAATTTTTGGGCCAAGGGATTAAAGGCCTCGGCATTGATTCCAAAATGGAATTTGAAGTTTATGAAAGTGATTTTGGTCAAATTGATCAGGAAATATTTAACCCTAGCTCTGGGCTTTTTAATTTTGATCCTGATTTTGTTTTAATTTTTCATGATTCCAATAAATTGCTCCAAAAATTCATGGATACCCCTTTGGATCAACGTCAACAGTTCGGAGAAAGTCATATCCAGAATCTTTCAAAACTATACAGCACCTTAAAAGAAAAGCTTTCGGCAAAGCTGTTGTATTTTAATCTTGCCGAATTCAGGGATGGTGTTTTTGGAAATTATTCAAATAAAGTTGAGGGCTCGTTTTTATACCAGCTCCGAAAAATCAATTTTAATCTGATGAACCTTTCATCAGAATTAAAAGACCTTTTTATTGTTGACATCTGCTCAGTTTGCAACCAAATGGGTCGTGATCACTTTTTTAATGCCCGACTATATTATCAAGCTAGTTTAACAATAAGCTTAGATGGCCTTCCATTTGTTGCCCAACAAACCCTCGACATTATTAAGGCTTTAAAAGGGCAAATAAAGAAGTGTTTAATTTTTGATCTGGACAACACCCTATGGGGTGGCGTTATTGGCGACGATGGACTTGAACGGATTGAAATTGGAAATTTAGGAAGTGGGAAAGCCCATTCCGAGCTTCAAAAATGGGGAAAGCAATTAAAGGAAAGAGGGATTATTTTGGCAGTATGTAGTAAGAATGATGAAGAAACTGCCAAGGAACCGTTTTTAAAACATCCCGAAATGGTTCTGAAATTGGAAGATTTTGCCATTTTCGTTGCCAATTGGAATAATAAAGCGGATAATATTAGAGATATACAAAAGGTGTTGAATATTGGATTTGACTCAATGGTTTTTATTGATGATAATCCCTACGAACGAAATTTAGTAAAAGAAAGCCTGCCAGAAGTTTGCGTCCCCGATTTACCTGAGGATCCTGTCGATTACATTGATTTTTTAAGAAATGAAAACCTTTTTGAAACAAGTTCTCATTCGGGAAATGACCAAAAAAGGACAGAACAATATAGAGCGGAAGCGGAGCGAATAGTTTATCAAAAATCATTTTCTGATCCGGGAGAATATTTGTCAAGTTTAAAGATGCAAGCAGAGATTAGAGAGTTTGACAATTTTAGTATCCCAAGGGTGGCACAACTTGCAGAAAGGTCCAACCAATTTAACCTTAGAACGATTCGTTATTCGGAAGCAGAGATTAATTCCATTTCCGATTCTCAAGATCAGATTGGGCTTACAATCAGTTTAAAAGACAAGTATGGGGAGTATGGAATAATTGCCATTATAATCTTAAATAAAAAAACCGATCATTACTTTATTGACACATGGATAATGAGTTGTAGAGTACTTAAGAGAGGTGTAGAATGGTTTATTTTAAATGAACTTTCATCATTAGCCAAAAGCAAGGGTATAAAAGAGATTCGTGGTGAATACATTCCTACTAAAAAGAACAAAATTGTAAAAGATCATTACCAATCCTTAGGTTTTATAGAAAAGGAATCTCAATGGATTTTAAACCTTGACAAGTACCAGGAATTCGATAATTATATTTCCAAAGCTTAATTTAAATAATGACAATTTTAGAAGACATCATCAGCCGAGTTGAAGAATTAAATCCTATACACGCCAAAAAAATAAGAAAAAACATTAGCGGGCAAAATCAAGAGTTTCTTAATAAGGCTGAAAATTTCTTGAAAGATTACATGCAATTTTTAACAAAGCATGGAAAGGATCTTGATTATGCCATTGATTGCTATTTAAAACTTATTGATGACATGCTTTATGAAACCATTCGTTTTATGACAAGCAAAGAGTATTCAAATTCATCCTTTCAGGATGTAAATACTCGCATTTATGATAATCCGGAGGTAATGGAATATCATATGCAGGGGCTTCTTCTTTCACAATTTCTTTGGATTCAGCATTATAAAATATTGGAATTTTTCTTAGAGAACGCCCCAAAACATCAAGATAAAACTGGCAATTATTTGGAGGTTGGCGCAGGACATGGTATTTTTCTAAACAGTGCAATAGACCTTTTTTCCAAGGTAGATTCGTTTACGGCTTTAGACATCAGTAAGAGTTCCATTGAAATTGCCAAAAATTTTGTGGACAGTTCCAAGGTTCGCTTTGTACACAGCGATATTCTGAAATTTGAGGAGCAAGATACTTTTGACTTTATCACAATGGGTGAGGTTTTAGAACATGTTGAAAACCCAATTGGTCTATTGGAAAAATTAAAAAGCCTTTTAAATGACAATGGGATAACCTTTATTACTACCCCAACAAATGCCCCAGCGATTGATCATATATACCTTTTTAGAAATGCAGAAGAAATCAGGGAAGTAATTCGCAAATCAGGATTTCAAATCATTTCAGAAATTCAAGTTCCTTCCGAGGACATGACTGCAGAAGAGGCTCACGAAAAAGGCATCAGTGTGATGTATGGCGCTTTTTTAAAAAAATAAATTAATAAAAACTAAAAATGGACAAGGCAGAAATTCTTAAAAAATTAAATGACATTTTCATAAATACTCTTGACAATGCGGACATTGTTTTAAAAATGGAAACGACGGCGGCGGATATCGAAGAATGGGATTCTTTGAGGCATATTATGTTGGTTGTAGAAATTGAAAAAACGATGAAAACCAAATTCACTTCCAAAGAAATAACAAAATTCAAGAATGTAGGGGATATAGTGAATAGCATTGAGGCCAAAAAATAATTGAGAAATGTCCATGTTCCATTTTCATCATACGGGTTTGTTGGTTAAGGATATCAATTCAACAATTGAGTTTTATAAAAACACCTTTGGATTTACTGAGGTTTCCGAAATATTCCAAATCACCAATCAAAAAGTAAAAGTCTGTTTCATTAAAAATGGCACAGATTCCTTTTTAGAATTGGTAATGCCAGAGGAAGAGAATGAGGCAATGTATAAGATGCTTGAAAAAAAAGTAAATTATTATCATGTTGGATACAAAGTAGATGATTTTGATCAGGCCTTAAAAACACTTGAGGAAGGTACTATTTTGCTAAACACATTTAATTCTGAAGCTTTTGACGGAAAAAGGTGTGCCTTTGTTTATTCGAGAGAAATGCACCTAATTGAAATCATAGAAAAATAGAAGATGTTATTTAATTCTGTTGAATTTCCCATTTTTCTGCTGGTGGTTTTATTTACCTATTGGCTCATTCCAAAAAAATGGTTTCAATGGCAAAATGCCTTAATCCTTGGAGCAAGCTATTTTTTTTATGGCTGGTGGAATTGGCAGTTTTTAGCTTTAATATTTTTTAGCTCTGCAACCGATTTTATTGTAGCAAATAAGCTAGGCAAAACAACAAAAGACAAAACCAGAACACTTTTGATTTGGACAAGTTTGGTTGTAAACCTCGGCATCCTGGTTTATTTTAAATACTCAAACTTCTTTATAGAATCCTTTGTTGATTTAATGCAAACCGTTGGACTAAATTTCAACTTCGCCAGTTTAAATATTATTTTACCTGTTGGGATTAGTTTTTACACCTTTCAAACCTTAAGCTATACCATCGATGTGTATCGTGGCGATATGGAGCCCAGTAAAAATCCAATAAATTTTTTCGCCTATGTGAGCTTTTTTCCTCAATTGGTAGCTGGGCCAATTGAAAGAGCAAGTGATTTAGTTCCTCAATTTGAAAAAGCAAGAAAATTTAATACTGAATTAGGCGCCGATGGTCTAAGGCAGATAATATGGGGATTATTTAAAAAAGTACTTATTGCCGATAACCTTGCCCCCATTGTAGAAAAAGTATTTGACGGTTATGAGACAATGCCTCCCATCATCCTTTTCATCGGAGTTACCCTTTTCTCTATTCAAATTTATTGCGATTTTTCCGGATATTCAGATATAGCCATTGGTACGGCCCGCCTTTTCGGATTTGAATTAAATCAAAATTTTAGATTTCCTTTCTTTTCTAAAAATGTAACAGAGTTTTGGAGGAGATGGCATATTTCACTTTCAAATTGGTTGAGAGATTATTTGTTTATTCCCTTAAGTATTCAATTTCGTTCACTGGGAATCAAGGGTATTATTTTAGCCATGATGTTAACTTTTATTCTATGCGGCCTTTGGCATGGAGCGAGATGGACTTTTATTGTTTTTGGATTTTGGCAAGGCGTAATTCTTACCTATGAATTTCTTAGCGCTAAAAAAAGAGGTAAGATTAAAAAAAGGATGAATAAAAACCTTTACAATGCAATTAGCTTGATCCTTACTTTTGTTTTTTGGAAAACATCAATGATATTATTCAGAGCAGATAATCTCCATCATGCTTGGGCCTATTTTAGTTCCTTAATTTCTTTTGATTTATTTCAATTTTCCATGAAGGACATCCTCGCGGTAATGGACCCCTTGGACTTGCTGAAGTTTTTAATTTTCATCCCATTTATGCTATTAATGGAAATCCTTCAAAGGGAAAAGTTACACGGCTTAGAAATAACCAATTACAAATGGTACACTAAATTAATTCTTTATTCAATAATTGCCATTTCCATTTTATTGTTCACCCCAATAGAGTCTGCAGATTTTATTTACTTTCAATTCTAGTATGAGCATAAAGGCATTTTTAGTTAAACTACTTTTTTATTCCGTTTTGGTTTACCTGATCAATTTGGGTATAGGTGAATTTTTCAAAAACGATAATTCGAAAAAAACTCAACTTGGGATTTTTTATCCCGAAACCAGATGGAATGAGTTTTATTCTCTCCCAGAGAAAAGTCTTGACCTTGTGTTTTTAGGGTCATCCCTTTGTTACAGAGGCATAAATCCTGAATTAGTGGATAGTCTAACACATTTAAAAAGCTTCAACCTTGGAAGTTCAATCCAGTCCTTAACCACCACCTATTTTGTATTTGAGGAATTACTAAATCATCAACATCCAAAAGTTATTTACCTCGACTTATTCACTAGAACCTTAAATCTTGAGGATCAATTGGAAAGCGTTAGGTATAATTACGAGTTTATGAATTCTGGAGAAGCGAAGGACAATCTCTATTTATCCGGCTTAAATTTTACCGAAAAAATCCAATTTTTATTCCCAGCATTTTATAAGAGGGATCAATTAAATTCAATTTTCAAATATGCTTTTAAAAGCATTGACACCTCAAAGATTTCAGACAAATATTATAAAAAAGGCTTTGTAAAGAGTAGCAAAAGGATGTCTACTGCCAGTTTAAATTTGAAATTAAATGGCTTGACCAAATTTGATTGGACACCTACAGAAAGAACTGAAATCCACTTAAAATACCTTCAAAAAATTATTGACCGATGCAAGGATGAAAACATCAAATTAATTCTATCCAGCACTCCGATTCCAAAATCATTTTACAAAATTATTGAGCTGGAACAATTTGAAAAAACAATTCAGGATATTAGTCGCAAGAATAATTTAGAATTTATCAATTACAATAAAACTGGGCTCCCTTTAAATGATACACTTCATTTTAAAGACCATCATTTAAACCAATATGGAGCTCGAATTCTGAGCACAAAAATTGCCGAGCAAATAAATAATTCAAAATAGTGAGCTTGGGATTGAACGATCAAATCCAGAATTGAACATCTCCAGTTTTAATTGGTTTCGAGAAAATCGCTTTATCCTAAAAAATAAGAATTCAAAGCTTTTAATTAAATAATAGCTTATAATAAAATGAAGGTTTCCTCAACTCTTTTTTAATGTCAATATCGTTGAGCATGGAAATTAGCAAGGTTTGAAAAGATTCATTTTTATTGGCCTTATTTACAATAAAATTCGCCAATCTTGGATGGTTTAGGGTTTTCTGTAAAATGGATCCAATTCGTAATTCGGTCCACATTCTATTGTAAATTTCCTTATCGTAGGCTTTATTAAATACTCCGTCAAACCTATTTTTCTCAAAGGCTGTAATAAGATGTTCTGCCGCTATCCGCCCACTTCGAATGGCATTTCCAATTCCCTCCCCGGTAAAAGGATCTATTAAACTTGCAGCATCTCCCAAAAGCAAGAAATTATCTCCAGAACAGTTTACTTTTCTTGAACCAAGGGGCAATCCAAAACCCTTTATGGAACCCAATGCCTTTGCATTTTTGAATCGATGGGCAATATTCGGATGGCTTTTTATCGCTTCATCCAGCATTTCTTTGATGTTAATTTTGCGCTTGCTAATTTCTTTGCTTACCATT
>CAKZNE010000096.1 GCA_937129395.1 uncultured Cryomorphaceae bacterium
TCTTCACCATTTTGAGACGTAATTTTGTCTTGAAATTTTAAATTTTCTAACTGATTGTCGAAAATTTTAAAAGCTCCATGAAAAAATTCCTTTCCGCTCTATTTGTTTCCTTAATAATCCTTTCCTGTCAAGAAACTACAAGTCATTCTGAACCAACACCCGAAAAAATTCAAGTCGAAGATCCTAACACCTTTGAAACAGCATTGTATGATTGTGTGGTAAAAAAATATGCTGACCAAGGTATTGACTTGCCTGGAATTCATTTAGAATTGGAAAATTTGGCAATTAAAACTGGCAACCTCGCGGATGCTTCGGCTAAATCCTATTTTAATATGTTTAAACTGGCTGCTTCTGCAAAACATTTCCCTTTAAACCAAGAAGATTTGTTTTTTGAAAAATTAGCCCTTATTCCAAATTTTCCTGTAAATCTAAATTGCAATTCAGATTTGGGACTTCCAGAAACAGTAGGAAAATCATCAAAACTGTCCAAATACAATCGTCTATTATCTGTAGAAATTTCCAAAACCAGAAATAAAGGAATCCAGCCCAACACGGCCCTTCCTATTATCAAAGCTTATACTGAGGCAGATTTTGATAACGATTTTATAAAACTATCCATGTTGGCATTTATCTCTTACCGAACTTCCATTGAAAATAAAATTTATGAGAATAAGTAATTAACTATCAATTTGATGGATATAAAAACGTAGGTCATCTTCTTTTGTTAGGTCCATTTTTTTCTTCATTCTGTTCAATGTTTTCCGCACAGATCCTTCGTTTATATTACTAATAACAGATATTTCCTTATTGGTTGTTCCTATTTTTATGTATGCACATAGCCGTAAATCATTCTGACTGAGATTAGGGTATTTGAGCAACAGCCTTTTGGTAAAGGACGGGCAAACCCTTTCAAAATGAAGAACAAATTTGCGCCACGACTTATCCATCCTTAAGAGTCTGGTTAGTAGCATTTTTAATTTTAGACTTTTTTGAGACCACTCTTCCATGGAGGTTTCCTCAAAATCCCCAATAGAGTTTAACAACCTTTGTATGTCGTGGATTTTTTCATGATCGATAAAGTATCGCATGCTTAATTCCCTTTCCAAACGACCGTTCTTTTTTTGCTGAATTTCTATTTCCTTTTGGTATTTGGAATGAGATAGAATTCTATTTTGGTAGTTTTCAATTATAAGGCTACTCAGATTATTCCATTCTGCGTTTGAGCTAGGAGTGCTAAAAAACGTGGTTAAGGGATTTTTAGATTTAAGATCTTCCAACATCTCCAAATTGGAGTTGCAGATTGCAATTGGAAATGCGTTTTTGGATTTTGCATTTCTCAATTCCAAAATTTTGGAAAAGTATTTTAAACAGGAATCCCCCTTTAAAATGAGTAAATCAATTTCTTTGGTATAAATAAAGGATACAATTTCCGGAAACTCCATTACTGAATAATAATGGAATTCATTTGAAGAAATCTGATTCACCTGAGTAAGTCGATCCTCAAAAATCAAAATTCTTTTGGCCATAAACTTGTTTTCGTTTAGGCTCAGTTTCAATCAGCACCCTAATATTACAATTTCCCATTGAATCAAACAAAATTAAAATTACGGTGACTTTAATTGTATTATTTTTAGAAATCTAAATTATTTAAACAATAAAAAAGAAATTATATATCACTGAAAACAAGATAATTAACTACCCTTTTTACATATTATCTCTTTTATTTATGGTGAAATGTAACTTTTAACCGATTAAAGACACTATTAGTATAGGAGCCCTGATCCAAGTATGAAAAACAAAAAACAAAGGCATTTTTTAAAACTTTACGAACCTGTTCACGACAGTTTCGAGCGTTTTTGTAGGGCTAGGGCTTATGGAGATTACCCTTTTGAGGATCTTATTAATGAAAGTCTGTTGGTTGCCTATTCCAAAATGGATCAACTAAAAAAATCTAAATCATTTTTAAGTTTTTTAATCGGAATTAGCATTCGGCTATTGGCCAATTCCAAAAAGAAATGCAAACCAGAGTATACATCAGATGAAGATTTTTTGCAAAACAAAGCCGATGCGGTAAATAATTTGGATCAAAAATTTGAGGTAGATCTCTTGTATAATGCGCTATCTCAGTTGAAAATGGAACAAAGGGAATGTTTAATCTTATTTGAGATTACAGGCTTCAGCATTAAAGAAATTATGGCCATTCAAAAAAGCAGCGAGTCGGCCATAAAACAAAGACTAGCGAGAGGCAGAGCCGAATTAGGAAAAATTATTTCCAATGAAATGAATTATATCAAAACAAAGGTATGATGGAGGATATGAAAATGATAGACGAACTTTTTGATAAAGCCAGAAATGAAAAACCTAGGCTAAGTTTTGAAGATGCCAGCAAGGCATTTTTCACCAGCGCCCTAGCAGTAGGAGGCCTGTTAGCACTTAAAAAATTAATAATTAGTAAAATCGGTATAGTTATGATCTCAAGCACAGCCATTATTTCAACAGCATTAATCGTAAGTACAATTTCAAGCGGAAATCTGCAACCTACACCCCTTTCAAGTTCTGCATTTATAAAAGATACCCTTATATCGGTAGAGACAAATGAAGAACTAATTGTTGCCGAAAATTTCTTAGATCTTAAACAAAAAGAAATTCCTCTTTTAGAATTAGACTTCCGTTCCGAATTGCAAATCAAGCCATTAAATGAAAAAATAATCGAAAAGGAAACGGAAAAACTACCGCTTATTCAATATCCAAAGTCCAATTTGATCATCATTAAACAAGACAACACCCATATTGTAAATAGCCCAGCAACTTTAGTAAATGGGAATTGTTCTAAATCGTTTTGCATAAAAAATGATGATAAAATTGCCGAATTGGAGTGCATCCAAAAAAGTTTAAGAAAATATGGCCTTGAAGTAGAAATGGAACAAGAATACAACCGAGATGATTTTTTGGAAATGTTAAATTTTCGAATTCAACACAAAAATGGCCTAGATCTAAAACTAAAAGTTGCTGGATTTACTACCTTCGCAATCATGTGTATTCAGGATGAAGATGGTGAGCTTATTGCTATGAAATATAAAATTGATGAGGAAGATTATTCCGAAGTTAATATGACAAGCAAAACAAGTTACAGCTACACGAAATCAGTGGATTAACAGGACGAAAGCCAAACCTAACAATGAAATTCTATTTTATTCTACTTATTAGCCTCTGGGGACTGGGACTAAAAGCGCAAGAATACCCAATCATTGAAGAAAAATATGAATACGATAATTGCGTGTTCTATAAAGTTTCTGTGATGGATAATAACGGAAGCCCAGCGAATTTTACAGATGATTTTAAAATTGGACAAGGCACACTTACCGATTGCTTGGATACCACCAAAATGTATGGGGATGAAGACAGTATCCGTTTAGTAATCTTAAAAATTAAATATTTTGATGATGCCGGTTCAATCGCTTATAAGGTTGGGCTTTACAGCGGCGAAGGAGAATCCTTTCTAAATGCATTTATTAAAGAAAATGCTGTTCGGGAAGAAAATATTGAGGGGCAATAATTTCAATTTCCTGCCCAATAAAAAACATTTCCAAAATACTTGAGAAAATTTAGCTTCTTACTAAGTACTTACCATCGGATATAATTAATTTTGGACAATGCAACCGAAAGTCCTAAATCACGAAAATAGTTCCCTTAATAATTATTTAGCCGAAATCAGAGATATTCATATTCAAAATGACCGAGAGAAATTTCGAATGAATTTGGAGAAATGCGGTTTTATTCTGGCCTATGAGATTTCCAAACATCTAAATTTTTCTAAAAAGCTTATTAGCACTCCTCTTAAGGAATGCAATCAATTGGTTTTGGAAGAAGATGTAGTACTGGCCTGTATTCTTAGAGCTTCCCTCCCATTCTACAATGGATTTTTAAAGGCATTTCCAAAAGCCGAAAGTGGATTTGTTGGAGCAGCAAGAAAACATAGTGATGCAGAAAATTTTGAAATTGAAGCTGACTATTATGCTCTTCCCTCAATTGAAAATAAAACCCTTTTATTAATTGATCCAATGTTGGCCACAGGGAAAAGTATGCTCGAGGTAATTAATCACCTTTGTAAAGATCAAAAACCTTCAAGGCTAATACTTAGTTCTTTAATCGCAACGCCGGATGCCTGCTCTTATTTGAAAAAAAATCTTGATTTCCCATTTGAAATTTTCACCGTCGCACTTGATCCTGAATTAACTTCCAACTATTATATTTCTCCAGGTTTAGGAGACGCAGGTGATTTGGCATTCGGACCAAAAGTTTAACCGCTAAAATCTTTTTAAAAGAAATAAGTTAACTGGATATAGAATTCACGAAAAAAAAATGTTTTGAGTAAAGCCAAAACCAAGAAAAAAAAAGCGTCAAAAAAGAAAAAGCAAAAGAAAAGCACAAGAAGGCGAATTGGGCTTTTCCTTTTTAAATCCTTTTTAATTGTAGGAATACTTTTGCTAACATTCATTGCCAGTGTCAATTATGGTTTTTTCGGTCATTTATATACTGTCGAAGAAATTCAAGAGTTCCAAAATGAAACTGCTTCCCTAATTTTAAGTGAGGATGGCAAAACGATCGGTAAAATATTTGCTGAAAATCGAACTACGGTTGCTTATCAAGAAATACCACAACATTTAATCGATGCCTTGGTGGCAACGGAAGATGCCCGATTTTTTGAACATAATGGAATTGACACTTGGAGTTTAATGAGGGTCTTTTTTAAAACCTTGTTACTAAGTCAGAGTTCTTCTGGTGGAGGAAGTACAATTTCCCAACAATTGGCAAAAAATATGTTTGGCAGGAAAAGCTTTGGGCCCATAACGATGCCAGTAACCAAGTGCAAAGAGGCCATTCTAGCCTATCGTTTAGAAAGTGTTTACAATAAGAAAGAAATATTGGCTTTGTATTTAAATACCGTTCCTTTTGGAGAAAATGTTTTTGGAATTCAGGCTGCCTCTCAAAGATATTTTAATAAAAACGTAAGCGATTTAAAAATTGAAGAAGCAGCCGTTTTAGTTGGGATATTAAAGGCAAACACTTATTACAATCCACATCTTCGTCCAGAAAATGCTCTAAAGCGCAGAAATACAGTTCTGGCCCAAATGGAGAAATATGGTTATCTCAAAACCTCATTAGCTGAATCCTTAAAGGCAAAACCTCTTAAACTAACTTATTTAAATCTTCAAACTCAAGGCCCTGCAAACTATTTTATTTATCAGGCCAAAAAGGAGCTAAACGAAATTTTAGAAGGGATAGAAACCAAAACGGGAAAGAAATGGAATCCAGTAAAAGATGGATTAATAATAGAAACTACCCTTAATAGTAGAGTTCAATCCAATGCGCTTCAGGCCTTTAGGACACATCTTAAAAAGATGCAAGGTGCTTTAAGAAAACAGTATTCCGGTGGCTCCCAATCCAGAACTTTGGATAAAATGATTCGCAAGAAGCTTAAAAGTTTAGGCCTAGATGAAAAGGGAGAAATTGCTCGTAAACAAGAACTATTTTCTTGGGATGGCTTTTATGTAGATTCCATCTCCTCTTATGACAGCTTAGAATTGGATCTCACCCTACTCCATGCAGGAATGCTAGCTATGAATCCTAAAACTGGTGGAGTTTTATGCTATGTAGGAGGAATCGATTTTAGGACCCAACCAAATGATCAAATTTTAGCAAAACGACAACTCGCCTCCACTTTTAAACCGATATTATATTCAAGCGCTTTAGGAGAGGGATTTAAGTCCTGTGATTATTTATCCAATGATTCCATTTATTTTCCTGATTTCGACAATTGGGCCCCAAGGAATTATGACGGAAAATTTGGAGGAAAATATTCTATGGCCGCTTCATTAGCCAATTCCTTAAATATTCCTACGGTAAACCTATACCAGGATTTAGAATTTGAAAAGTTGGATTACCAGTGGAAAAAAATGGGCTTCTCGACAAGTCTGAAGAACTTACCATCCACCGCCTTAGGTACTGCCAACGCCAGTGTTTACGAATTGGCCATTGCCTATTCTGCCTTTGCAAATGGCGGAAAAAAAGTTGATCCCTATATGATTGAAAAAATCACTTCGGCACAAGGGGAAATTCTCTATCAAAAGAAGAAGGAATCCAACTTAAATGAAATTTTGCCCCCTTCTGTTGCTTTGGAAATGAATAAAATTTTGAGAAAAGCTGTGCTGCAAGGAACCGGGAGAGCAATAGTGAATCACTATTCGATAAAATCTCAAATATGTGGTAAAACAGGCACGGCCCAAGACTATTCTGATGCATGGTTTGCTTGCTATAATCCAAAAATGGTAATGGTAACAAGAGTTGGTGCATCCTCCCCTGCCATTCATTTTAACAATGGAGCTTTAGGCTCTGGAGGAAGACTGGCATTACCCTTAGCGGGATTAACATTACAGAAATCCCAAACTGATAAATCCTTGAGAAATCAAATTTTAGGAAACTTTAATTTTGCGGATTCTTCTGTTCTAAAGGAACTAAATTGTCCCGATTTTAAGAAAAAAAACTCCATTGAAAAAATTATCGAAATCTTTGATCCCAATTCTGGTGAAAAAAGCAGAGAGAAAAAACGATCTTTGCTCGATCGCTTATTTGGTCGAAAAAAGGATGAAGCCTAAAAATTAAAAGAGGGTAATCCTTTTTTGAGTTTCACATTATAATTATTAATGAAAAAAGTTTCAGCAGTATTAATATTTGTTTTTGCAGCCTTCACTGCATTTTCACAGGCAAGCTCTTCTCAGCGATTGGCTCGGATTTTCAATGAAGTAAAATTTATTGACCAACAATTAAATCCCAATCTCATTTTGTGGAATGGCTTTCACCCTGATGTGATCTACACTGTTGAAATGTTTGAATATGAATCTATTGGAGAGAAATACAAATCCGCATTACGAAAGATAAATGCTATTCCTGATGCTAACCTTAGTCATCAAGAGAGAATAAGCAAATCTATTATGGAACTGAAAATACAGGACCAAATTAGCCAGATTGATTATAGAATGTTCCTTATTCCTTTTAATGCAGAAGGTGGTTTTTACAATGCTCCAACTTACTTTTTGCCTTCCCTTCCCTTTGATTTTAAAGAGGATTATGAAGATTATCTGAGGTGGCTCCCCTCCTTTGTAGATTATATGGATCACTATATCACACTGATGAAATACGGTTTGGAGTTTAATATTTTACCTCCAAAAATTGTAGTTGAAAACAATATTCAATTGTTGGACCAATGGATTAATCAAGATGAGGATGAAAATCCTTTCATGAAACCACTTTATCATCTACCAGATTCTCTTAGCGCCTTTGAAAAGCAGGTTTTGATTGAGGATGGCAAAAACATTATTAAAAAACAGATTATTCCAGCCTACCAAAGGCTTTTTATTTTCCTTCAGGTTTACTATTTACCTCAATGTCCAACTGACATTAGCGTAAGCTCCTTGCCAAAGGGAAAAGAGTATTACGAAGACAGAGTTGCCTATTATGCCACCATGGATATTTCTCCAGATTCTGTATTTAATCTTGGTCAACAAGAGGTGAAGCGAATCCATTCCAAAATGGATAAAATTATTTTAGATCTCAATTTTCAAGGAGATTATAAGGACTTTTTGTATTTCCTAAGAACCGATCCCCAATTTTACGCAGACAGCGCAGCGGCCTTATTATTAAAGGCAGAAACCATTAGCAGAAAAGCAGAAAGTCTTCTACCTCAATATTTTCACACCCTTTATGATTTGCCATTTGTAGTTGAAGCTGTTCCGGATGAAATCGCTCAAACTTATACCAGTGGCAGGTACGTACATGGCGACACAAAAAAGGGGATCGCTGGTAAATACTGGGTAAACACCTATAGTCTTTCAAGTAGAACCCTTTATACCTTAACAGCTTTAACTTTGCATGAAGCGGTTCCTGGACATCATCTTCAAACCACTTTGGCCTCCGAAATTCTCGGACTACCCGAATTTAGAAACCTTTATTATATAAGTGCGTTTGGCGAGGGTTGGGCCTTGTATTGCGAATATCTTGGTGAGGAAATGGGCATGTACGAAAGCCCTTATGATTTATTTGGAAGATATACCTATGAAATGTGGAGGGCTTGCAGATTGGTAGTGGATGTGGGTATTCATTATAAGGGTTGGTCTAGAGAAGAAGCAGTCGCATTTTTAAGCGAAAATACGGCACTTTCAATCCATGAAGTGAATACCGAAATTGATCGATATATTGGATGGCCCGGTCAGGCGATAAGTTATAAAATTGGTGAGATTGCTATCAAAAACCTAAGGGAAAAGGCGGAAAAGGAATTAGGGAAAAAATTTGAAATTAAGGAATTTCACAACCGTATTTTAAGAAACGGATCTGTTCCATTACCAATTCTTTTGGAAGAAGTAGAATTTTATATCAAAGAGAATAATTAATCCATTTTCAAAGGAAACTCCTCCTCTATTTCCCATTTAATTCCATTGTGTTTAAGGAGACACAAATTTTTTGCTTCGAATTGAGAATTGTATTTTTTCTCCTTGAATTCCTCCCAAGCCAGTTTAAAGTTAAATTTTGTTAAACCCCTAAAAGCCAAAGTTATATGAGGATGAAAAGTATGATTTTTATAATTTGCATTCATCAATTTTAAATTGACCTTAAATTCTTTATGAACCAGTTCTTGAAGAAAATTTAGCTCATCACTCCCCTCCACATCTACATAAATAGTCTTGGGTTCGAAACAACCAAAATTGACTAGTTTGACCTGGAATGGTTTCGTAGAATTTGCAATTTTTTTAAGACTAGAATGCAATTGTCCAAGTTTTTTATCCCTCCATTTAAATGGCATATGAAGGGTAATATGTGGCACAGAATTCAATGATGCTTTGGAATCGTATGCTTTGGCAAAATATTCCTTTAGCTCACTAAGCTCTTTTACAATATCGTGGTTTGGAATTAGCGCTAAAAAGTATAAATGAAAATCTTTGGCAGCCATTTAAACTTCTTCTAAATCGCAAAACCAAAACCCAGCAATTTCTTTGGAAATATTCTTTTTAAAACAATCATTTTCAGCATGTTCTGAAATTTCATATTCTTTAAAAACTTCTTTTCCCATTTTAAAATCAATCGGTTTATTGAAAATTGGACCATCGTAAACAAAAGTATGGAATTCGCCATTTTCCCCACATGGGTCTACATTCGAAGGTAGGTCCTTAAAAAAATCATGGTTTATTTCTCTTCCTAGAAATTCTTTTCCCAATTTCCTTGAATCCACACAAATTACAATGGCTTTAAAGCCCAAATCGATAAATTCCTTCAATAGGGCTTTTGTGTTTTTTTGCCATAAAGGGTAATGTCCAACTAAGCCATTATTTTCCAATTGTTCATCCCTATATCTCTTTAAATCCGCTAAATGAATGTCTCCAAAAATATGGGTTGACACATCTAGAGTTTTAGATTCCTTGTAGTTTTTGGACATTAACAAGTTATAGTCCGTCATTTGGATTCCCTCTTTTAAAAAAACCTTCTTCAAGTTAATTCCAATCTGTTCCACTTGTTTTTCGAGAAGAGATTCTCCTAATCCGTGCATGGAAACCCTTTTATTTCCCTCACTAAAACTTGTCCATAAATCATTGATTTCAAACAAATTACTCTGAAGAACATAATATAAAGCTAAGGCGCTATCCTTTCCGCCACTCCAATGAAAACTTGCTTTTCTTTTATTCAAAATAAAAACCATTTGGGTTAAATCCTGTGGGGAAGGTAGAAATAATAGCTGCGTTAGAATCCAACCTTAGGGCCTCCCCTTTCTGTACAAAATCCTTTGCGTTGGCAAGATAAATCTCATTTCTACTCTGGTCCAGGTTCATTCCATAAAATACTTTTCCATTAGCATGAAAAAAAGGAGTGCTGGGAATGCCAGGATCAGAAATATTCATTTTAAACAAATCCTCATAAATAAAATACATATTCTCACCCTGAGCATCAATATCTCAGGACAATGTCTGCAAGAATCCAACTTTGTAGAAAAGCTGGATCTGCTGTTACGACAGCACGCTAATCTTCCCCCAGAAAAGCTGGAACTGGAGATACTGGAGAACAGCGCACTGGAAAATATCAGTAACGCGGGCGATATCATCAAACGTTGTAGAAAAATGGGGGTCGGCTTCGCACTCGACGATTTTGGCACGGGCCATTCATCCCTGAGTCGCCTGCAACAGCTGCCAATTCAAGGCATCAAGATTGATCAATCGTTTATCCGCGATATGGAATCCGACAACAGCAGCGCTTCCCTGGTGATGGCCATCGTGAGGTTGGCACACAGCCTTGGCATAAAGGTCATTGCCGAGGGTGTCGAAACCCGCCAACAGACAGAGCACCTCGACCGATTGTCCTGCGATGAAGTTCAGGGCTACTACTTCGGGAAGCCGATGAGTGCGGAGAACTTCACAACCCTGATCAAAGCGGAAGTTCTCCCGGACTCTGTCTGATTGGTAATAAAACCCAACCCACGGGCCTAAACATAGCAAATAACCCGGAGCCGGGAAACCAGCCGCTGCACAGATCCGGCCGGATCAGCTAAGGTAAAAGGCATGAAACGCCTCGAAGACCCGCACACAACTCCAGCAGCAACTGGAACAAGCCCAGGACTACGAGCACTGGTGCGAGGCCGCCACCGCGCTAGACGACTT
>CAKZNE010000097.1 GCA_937129395.1 uncultured Cryomorphaceae bacterium
TAGAAATAACCAATTTCAAATTCAACCAATACAACCACCACTCCTATTTAAATACATTTGAAGCGTTATTAAAAACCAAACCAACAGCAGTAATAATTGCACCTATTTTTTTAAAAGAAACAAAAATAATTACCACACGATTAGATGCCTTGAATATCCCTTATATGTTTTTAAATATTGATATTAAAGGATTTAACAATACTGCTTTTATAGGTCAGGATTCTTACACAGCAGGTTATATTGCTGGAAAACTTATGCATTTAAGTTTACCTAAACAATCTACTTTTTTAATCATTCAATCCAAACATAATATCACTGAAAACAATGCTATTACCAAAAGAATTGAAGGTTTTAATGATTATTTTATAAAAAATAATATCAACGAAGAAACACTAACCTTAAAAATTGAAAACTTACTCAGTCAGAAACCGGCTTTGGATATTATTTTCTTGGCCAATTCACTAAAGGGAATTAATGGGGAACTTAATGATTCATTAGGCTTTAAGTTTAAAAACCTAAAAGCAGAAGATCTTGGAAATTTAGATTTTAAGGTAATAGGATTTGGTACGGAAGATTTGGTTTTAGAAATCTACGATTTTAAGACTACCCTATTGCAATCCCATAATTTCAAGGATAGCATCCAAATTTCCTTAAAAAGATTTTATCCCGGAAAATATAAAGCTAGAGTGGTTTTTGACAGCAACAAAGATGGGGTTTGGACCACCGGAGAATATAAAACCAAAAGGCAGGCAGAAAGGATAATGGAGTATCAGGAAATTATAGAAATTCGTGCAAATTGGGATTTAGAATTGGAATGGGTGCTGAAAAAGGCCGAGCTTAAAAAACCTTAAATTCATCGCGGTCATTTAAAAAGCCAAAACGTTTTCTGGAATCCATCATTTCCTTTTTATTAAGGCTAAATGTTTTAATGGACTCCTTTTTTCCTGGAATATTGGAGATCAATTTTCCCAAGGGATTAAAAACGGAGGAATCCCCAGAATGGTAAATTCCATTACCGTCATCACCCAATCTATTTACTCCTGCTACAAAGCACATATTTTCAATGGCCCTCGCTTTTAGAAGACTTATCCAAGCATCGGATCTCCGCTCTGGCCAATTGGCTACAAAGATCAATAAATCAAGCTCTTGGTCATTTCTACACCACACGGGAAACCGTAAATCATAACAAATCAGAGGATTAATTTTCCAACCTTTAAAATCCAAAATTAACTTCTCTTTTCCTGCTGAATAGACTTTTTCCTCTCCAGCAAGGCTAAACAGATGCCTTTTATCATAAAATTGAAAGTCTCCATTAGGAAAAACAAAATAAAGCCTATTGTAATAGTTTGAATCTTCCTTGCTGATAAGGCTCCCACAAATAGCTGCATTTTTAGAAGCTGCCATTTTTTTCATCCAGGATAGCGGTAATTCTTGCGGATTTGTTTGGGTGGAAAAAGAAGAAGGATTCATTGAAAAGCCAGTACTAAACATTTCCGGAAGAATAATCAAATCCCCAGAATCTGAACAATTCAAAAGGGCTTTTTCAAATTTTTCGAGGTTTTTAGCCGGGTTTTCCCAAACAAGTTCGCTCTGAACTAAGGTTATTTTCAATTCCTCCATTGGGCTATAGTACAAAAAAGAAAGAGCCTCACAAAGTGAAGCTCTTTCAAATTTACTAACCAAATAACACCTAATAGAAATTAGGAAGTTGTATAGGTACATTGTCGCTAATACCTACTCCCCAAATATAAAACATAATGTGATTCAATAAGGAACCTTAACCAAAAATTAACGGTTTAAAAAGAAGAAAGGGCCTCACGATGTGAAGCCCTTTCAATTACTAACCAAATAACACCTAAATAAATCTAGGAGTCTGCAAGTACATTGTCGCTAATACTTGCGATTCAAATATAGACCATATTGCCAAACATGCAAATTCCTTTGCATTAATATCGATAAAAATGAATATTTGGTGGTGAAAACGCAATTTTTTATTCCTACTGAATTGAAATAATAGCCAATAGCAATGTGTAAAAAATAAAATAGTTTATATTTGACTGGGAGAGCTTGTAGAAGTTTTTTCATTTTTATGTTTTAGTTTTCGTTAGGCCGTCTTGCTTGGACGGCCTTTTTTTATGAGCTAAAGCCTAAAACTTGGATACTAAAAAAAAATACTTATATTGGAAGTTCTTAACAAGGGTTCTTCATTTTTAGGGAAATAGGGTTAGTAATCTACAAATTCCAAGTTCCTTGTTAGGAAATAAAAACGGACGCCTTTGGCGTCCGTTTGATTTTTATAGATGTTCGTTTCGAACTTCCTATTTACTCATCGAAGCTTTAATATATTCTCTATTCATTCTGGCGATATTCTCCAATGAAATTCCTTTAGGACATTCAACTTCACAAGCTCCAGTGTTTGTGCAATTTCCAAATCCTTCTAGGTCCATTTGGTGAACCATATTTAAAACCCTGTCCTTAGCTTCTACTTCCCCTTGGGGTAATAAAGCATATTGAGATACTTTGGCCGAAACAAAAAGCATAGCCGAAGAGTTTTTACAAGTAGCTACACAAGCACCACAACCAATACAAGCTGCAGCATTAAAAGCAGCGTCTGCCTTTTCCTTTTCTATAGGTATAGAATTGGCATCTTGTGTATTTCCAGAAGTATTTACAGAAATATACCCACCAGCATGTTGAATTCGATCGAAGGAACTTCTGTCTACTACTAAATCTTTTACTACAGGAAAAGCATTTGCTCTAAAAGGCTCAATATAGATGGTTTCGCCATCTTTGAACTTACGCATATGCAATTGGCAAGTTGTAACCAAGCGATCAGGGCCATGAGCTTCCCCATTAATATAAAGGGAACACATACCGCAAATCCCTTCTCTACAGTCATGATCAAAAGCTACCGGCTCGTCGCCTTTTTCAATTAGCTCCTCATTTAATACGTCCAGCATTTCAAGGAAAGACATATCGCCATCTATACCCGAAATTGGGTATTCAACCATTTTGCCTTTGTCCTTAGCATTTTTCTGACGCCAAATTTTTAATGTAAGATTCATGCTCGTTTATTTATAACTTCTTTGTTTCAACTCAATATTTTCGTACACCAACTTTTCTTTGTGAACCACAGCATCGCTTGGCTCACCTTTATATTCCCAGGCAGCAACATAGGTGAAATTTTCATCATCCCTTTTTGCTTCTCCTTTTTGTTCACCATCCAATTCTACAGATTCTTCTCTAAAGTGACCTCCACAAGATTCTGATCTTTCCAGTGCATCTTTGGCGAATAATTCACCTAATTCTAAGAAATCTGCCACACGTCCGGCTTTAGCCAATTCAGAATTAAATCCATCCGCTGTTCCTGGAACTCTAACATCTTTCCAAAACTCCTCGCGTATTTCTTTTATCTCCTTAATAGCTTCTGAAAGGCCTTTTTCATTTCTAGACATCCCTACCTTATTCCACATTACTTTTCCAAGTCGTTTGTGGAAATGGTCAACCGTTTTGGTTCCATTATTATTAATGAAGAATTCTATTTGGTCTCTCACTGTTTTTTCAGCTTCCTCAAACTCCGGAGAATCTGTTGGTATAGCTCCTGTTCTAATATCTTGAGATAAATAATCACCAATAGTATAAGGCAAAACAAAATAACCATCGGCCAAACCTTGCATTAAAGCGGAAGCTCCTAAACGGTTAGCCCCATGGTCTGAGAAATTGGCTTCTCCAATGGCGTATAAACCTTCTACAGTAGTCATCAAATTATAATCTACCCAAATCCCTCCCATAGTATAATGTACCGCTGGGTAAATCATCATTGGAGTTTCATAAGGGTTTTCATCTACAATTTTTTCATACATCTGAAATAGGTTGCCGTATTTGGTTTTTACAACATCCCTACCCAGTTCAATAATAAGATTTTTGTCATTTTCATCCAATCCTTTTACATGGGCTTGTTCTTTTCCATATCGTTGGATGGCCGATGCAAAATCCAAATAAACAGCTTCTCCAGTTTTGTTCACACCAAAACCAGCATCACATCTTTCCTTTGCTGCACGAGAGGCAACATCTCTTGGTACTAAGTTCCCAAAAGCTGGATATCTTCTTTCCAAATAATAATCTCTATCCTCTTCAGCCAACTGTGTAGGCTTCATTTTTCCAGTGCGAATGGCTTCCGCATCTTCTTGTTTTTTAGGCACCCAAATACGACCATCATTCCTTAAAGATTCCGACATCAATGTTAGTTTCGATTGATGATCACCAGAAACAGGAATACAAGTTGGGTGAATTTGTGTATAACAAGGGTTGGCAAAAAAGGCTCCTCTTTTATGAGCTTTCCAAGCTGCTGTTACATTAGATCCCATGGCATTAGTAGAAAGGAAAAATACATTTCCATAACCTCCAGTTGCTAAAACTACAGCATGGGCAGAATGTCTTTCTATTTCACCCGTAACTAAGTTTCTTGCAATAATTCCTCTGGCTTTTCCACCAACTTTTACAACATCCAACATTTCGTGGCGGTTGTACATTTTTATTTTACCACGACCAATCTGGCGGTTCATAGCAGAATAAGCACCTAATAAAAGTTGCTGTCCGGTTTGCCCTTTGGCATAAAAAGTTCTAGAAACCAAAACTCCTCCAAAAGATCTATTGTCTAGCAATCCACCATAATCGCGAGCAAAAGGAACACCTTGCGCTACACATTGATCAATAATATTTGCAGAAACTTCTGCCAAACGATACACATTGGCTTCCCTGGAACGGTAATCACCACCTTTTACAGTATCATAAAACAAGCGATGGGTAGAATCTCCATCCCCTTGGTAATTTTTTGCGGCATTAATTCCTCCTTGCGCAGCAATTGAATGTGCTCTTCTCGGGGAATCTTGAAAACAAAAAGCTTTTACATTATAACCAAGCTCGGCCAAAGTTGCGGCGGCAGAACCACCAGCTAAACCAGTTCCTACAACGATAACATCTATAAGACGTTTGTTGGCAGGGTTTACAAGATTAATTTTGTTTTTGTAGTTGGTCCACTTATCAGCTATAGGACCATTGGGTATTTTGGAATCTAAAATCGACATAGTTTCTTAAGCTTAAAGGGAGTTCAAATAGTGAAACAAAGCAATGAATATGAATCCTACCGGAACCATAATGGAATAAATCAATCCTAATTTTTTAATTCCAGGAGTAAATTTTGGGTTTCTAGCTCCAACAGATTGTAAGGAAGACTGAAAACCATGTCTGAGGTGCAAAGCCAAAAAGACAAAAGCCAAACAATACAATCCTACTTTTACTGGATTATGAAATATTTCTTGTAATTCGTGATAATATCGTGTTGGATCTTCGGGATTAACCTCCACATATTTGTGGACCAATTCTGGAATCCAAAAATCTGCAAAGTGAACCCCCATAAAGGCAAGAATAAATAAACCACTCCAAAGCATGTTTCTCGAAACCCATGAAGAGTTTTCACCACCTTTATTCATGGCATACTTCACACTTCTTGCTCGGTTGTTTTGCAACTCCAAAATAAATCCCATTATAAAATGGAAAAGAATTCCAAACAACAAAACAGGCTGCAATGCTACCTGAACAATAGGGTTGGTACCCATAAAATGAGACCAAGAATTAAAGACATCCTCACTTAGTACTGAAGTGAAATTGATGACCAAATGCTGTAGTAGGAAAAACAATAAGAAGAGAGCTGAAAGCGCCATCGCCAACTTTCTTGCTATTGATGATCGGATTAATCCTTTCTTTGATGCCATGCAGTAAATTTTGTTTTAAGGTTACAAAAGTAGGGATCAAATATAGAGGTATCTAGGAGAAATTCTATTTAGAATCATTATAGAGGTGAAATTTGATGTTGAGGTAAGCACTACTTTTCTAAATTTGTGGTCTAACCACCAAATAACATATGAAATACGAAAGGATAAATTCGGAGCTCTTTGTTTTAAACCGTCAAAATTTTACAAAACATTTGAAGGATAATTCCCTGGCAATATTCAATGCCAACGATATTATGCCTACAAATGCTGATGGCACAATGAAGTTCATACAAAATAAGGACCTCTTCCATTTAAGCGGAGTAGATCAGGAAGAAAGTATTTTGGTGGTTTTTCCCGATGCCTTTAATGAGGATCACAAAGAAATCCTCTTCCTTAAGGAAACAAATGATCATATCGCAAGATGGGAAGGCGCAAAATTGGATAAAAAATCTGCCACCGAAACTTCCGGAATTAAAACGGTTTATTGGTTGCAAGAATTCGATAATGTCCTTAAAAATTTAATGAGTCAAGCAGAATATGTCTACTTAAACTCCAATGAACATTTACGCAATTCTTCGGAAGTGGAAACAAGGGACGATCGTTTTCGTAAAAGTTGGATGTCGCAATACCCACTTCATAAATACGAAAGAAGTGAGCCCATAATGCATAAAATAAGGTCGATTAAGTCGCAAATCGAAGTGGATTTGATGCAGCACTCTTCGGATATCAATACCAAAGCTTTTCAAAGGGTTTTAAAATTTATTAAACCCGGTGTTGCAGAATATGAAATAGAAGCAGAATTTTTACATGAATTTGCAAGAAATCGAGCAGATGGATTTTCCTATGAGCCCATTATTGCCAATGGATCAAACGCCTGTGTTCTACATTATATCGAAAACAATGACACCTTAAAAGACGGGGATTTATTGCTTTTAGATTGCGGATGTTGGTATGCCAATTACGCCTCCGATGTTACTAGAGCTTTTCCTGTAAACGGGAAATTTTCCCCTCGTCAGAAAGAAGTTTATTCTGCGGTTTTAAGAGTCCAAAAGGCAGCATTGAATATGTTACGCCCAGGGAATCAGCTTCACGAATACCATAAGGAAGTGGGTTTACTAATGGAAAAAGAACTCCTTGGATTGGGCTTAATCAGTCAAAATGATATTGACAATCAGGATCCTAATTGGCCAGCTTATAAAAAGTATTTCATGCATGGCACCTCACATTATATTGGTTTAGATGTACATGATGTAGGTTCTTGGACTGCCAAAATGGAGGTGGGAAATGCCTTTACTTGCGAACCTGGAATTTACATTCCCGAAGAAGGAATTGGAATCCGTATTGAAGATGATATCATCATTGGCGAAAAAGAAAATATCAACCTAACTATAGGTATCCCCAAGGAAATTGAGGATATTGAAAATATGATGAAGGGCTAATTTCCATGGCGGAGTTTCATTACCGATCTGTAAATTTTAGTTTTAGTGATAAAGGAAAGGGCATTGCGGTGGTGATGCTTCACGGTTTTTTGGAAAATCGCTTTATGTGGAGCGAATTTTCAGATTATCTTCCCAAAGCCTACAGGAAAATTTCCATCGACCTTCCCGGACATGGAGATTCCGAAAATCTAGGTTACATCCACACCATGGAGGATATGGCAGCTATGGTAAAAGCCTTATTGGATCATTTAAAAATTAAGAAATTCTTTTGCGTTGGTCATTCCATGGGGGGTTATGTTTCTTTGGCTTTGGCCGAAAAATATCCGGATCAAATAAGGGGAATGGTATTAATGAACTCCACAAGTAGAGCGGATAGTGAAGCGAAAAAAATAAACCGAGACAGAGCTGTGGCATTGGCCAAAAAAGCCCATAAAAGCTATATCCGATTAAGTATTCCAAACCTGTTCCGACCCAAAAACCGAAAATTATTTTCCAAGGAATTGAAGGAGGTAAAAAAACAAGCACTTAAAACCTCCAAACAAAGTGTAATTGCCGCTTTAGAAGGGATGAAAATTAGGCCCGATCGTGAAGTGTTACTGCATTTTTCTCCCTATCCAGTAATGTTGGTTGCTGGAAAAGCTGATCCTATTTTAAACTTTGAAGATTTACAAGAACAAATGCAAGCCGAAAAAGTTACCGGCCTTGTTACGGAAAATGGGCATATGTCGCACATTGAAGATAAAGACCTATTATTTAAGGCATTAAAAAAGTTTATTCAGAAAAATTAGGCTTTTTTATCCATCATTGCATCCCAACCTTGAGCGCTTAAAGGAATGGATTTTAAATCTTTGGTAACCAAATTCATTCCTTCACTCTCAGCGGTCATATGACCAATAATACTCAAATTTGGGTTTCCTTTTATTTTGTCGTGATCAGATAAATCCACCGTAAAAAGAAGTTCATAATCTTCCCCGCCATTTAGGGCTACCGTTGTAGTGGTTAATTGAAATTCTTCACACAAACTGTAAACATTATTGTCAATTGGGATTTTCTCTTCATACAATTGAACTCCAGTTTTGGATTGCTTGCAAAGGTGAATTACTTCAGAACTTAAGCCGTCAGAAATATCAATCATGGAAGTAGGTTTTAGATCCAATCCTTTCAATAATTCGTGAATATCCTTTCTAGCTTCTGGTTTCAATTGCCTTTCCAATACGTATTCATTACCACTTAAATCGGGCTGCATATTTTTATCTACTTCGAAAACAGATTTTTCCCTTTCCAATAATTGCAATCCCAAATAAGCGCCTCCTAAATCTCCAGAAACAACAAGTAAATCAGTTGCTTTTGAACCATTTCTATAAACCAATTCATCTTCGGCAGCTTCACCAATTGCCGTAATACTGATGGTTAATCCAGAGTAGGAGGTTGAAGTATCACCACCCACTAAATCCACATCATATACGTCACAAGCCAAGCGAATTCCGTCATAAATCTGTTCTACAAATTCAATCCCAAAACGATTGGAAATAGCGATACTTACCAAAATTTGAGTTGGCTTCGCATTCATAGCGTAAATATCGGAAAGGTTTACCACCACTGCCTTATAACCTAAATGCTGAGGAGGAACATAAGTAAAATCAAAATGCACACCTTCTACCAACATATCCGTGGAAACTACAGTATGTTTATCCAGCATTTCAAGTACAGCAGCATCATCGCCAATACCTTTAATACTGGAGCCATTCCTTAATGGAAATCTTTTTGTAAGGTGCTCGATAAGACCAAATTCGCCGAGTTTGGACAGTGGTGTAAATTGTTCACTTTGATTTTCTTCCATTCGGCAAAGCTACAAAGGTTTTAAGCATTTTATGGAACGATGACCTATTTAAAAGAAGGAATCATTCAATAAAAAATTATACATTTGAAGCTTAAACTTTAGGAGTGTCAAAGTAGGTTTTGACTGAGAAATATCCTTGGAACCTGATGAGGTTAGCACCTACGAAGGGAAAAGTTCAATTCTCTTGCTATTTCAATTTGGAAATAGTAACGGCCTCTGGTCTACACCTGCTTTTACTCCATTTACCTTCATTATAATGATAGATATTCTGGTAAATGATCAATCCCATTCTTTGGATAGTCCCCTGGATTTGAAAAGCCTTTTGGAACATATTAATGTTTCCGAAAAAGGAATTGCTATTGCCTTAAACCAATCTATTATCCAAAAGAAGGAATGGCCAAACACTCATTTAAAAAACGATGATCAGATTTTGATTATTAAAGCAACCCAAGGCGGATAGCCCAATAACTAAATTTCTTAGAAATGAAAAAAGACAAAAGTCCTGAGGAAAATCAAGCAATAAGCAGAGAACCCTTTCCTAAGTCTGAAAAAATTTATGTTCCAGGAGAAATTCACAAAGATATAAAGGTGGCCATGCGCCAAATTAAACTAAGTGATTCTGAAGATAAGTTTAACAACACATCAGAACCGAATGATGCTGTGGTAGTATATGATACTAGTGGAGCTTATACCGATCCAGCAATCAATATTGATATAAAAAAAGGCCTTGACCCGATCCGTGAAAAATGGATAATGGACCGTGGAGATGTGGAACAATTAGATGCCTTTTCATCCGAATATTGCAATGCTCGTTTGACCAATGAAAAGTTGGATGATTTGCGCTTTCAGCATATTCGAAAACCATTAAGGGCTAAGCCATTGCAAAATGTTAGTCAAATGCATTATGCGAAAAAAGGGATTATCACTCCCGAAATGGAATATATCGCCATAAGGGAAAACCAAAAACTACAAGATAGGAAGGCTATTTCAGAACAACATCCCGGTCAAGATTTTGGAGCTAGTATTCCGGACGTAATCACCCCGGAATTTGTTCGTGATGAAGTGGCAAAAGGAAGGGCCATTATTCCAAATAACATCAATCACCCAGAAAGTGAACCCATGATTATTGGAAGAAACTTCTTGGTAAAAGTGAATGCCAACATTGGAAATTCTGCAGTTACTTCCACCATTGAAGAAGAAGTAGAAAAAGCAGTTTGGGCCTGCCGTTGGGGAGGAGATACTATAATGGATTTATCTACAGGTAAAAACATTCATGAAACTAGAGAATGGATTTTAAGAAATTCCCCAGTACCCATTGGTACTGTTCCTATTTACCAAGCTTTGGAAAAAGTAAATGGAAAAGCGGAAGACCTTACTTGGGAAATTTATAGAGACACTCTAATAGAACAAGCTGAGCAAGGTGTAGATTATTTTACCATTCATGCCGGTGTTTTATTAAGATATGTTCCCCACACGGCTAAAAGGGTTACAGGTATTGTTTCTCGTGGAGGGTCTATTATGGCTAAATGGTGTTTGGCACATCACAAAGAAAATTTCCTATACACTCATTTTGAAGAAATTTGTGAAATCATGAAAGCTTATGATGTTGCTTTTTCTTTAGGGGATGGATTAAGACCTGGAAGTGTAGCTGATGCAAATGATTATGCCCAGTTTGCTGAATTGGAAACTCTTGGTGAGCTTACCAAAATTGCTTGGAAACACGATGTACAAACTATTATTGAAGGTCCTGGGCATGTGCCAATGCACATGATTAAAAAGAATATGGACAAGCAATTGGAGGAATGTGGTGAAGCTCCTTTTTATACCCTAGGACCATTAACTACTGACATTGCGCCAGGTTACGACCATATTACAAGTGGAATTGGTGCTGCCATGATCGGTTGGTTTGGTACAGCAATGCTTTGCTATGTTACGCCAAAAGAACATTTGGGATTACCGAATAGAGATGATGTTAAAGTTGGTGTTATCACCTATAAAATTGCGGCCCATGCTTCGGATTTAGCCAAAGGTCATCCTGGTGCCCAGCATAGAGATGATGCCATGAGCAAAGCCCGTTTTGAATTCCGTTGGGAAGATCAATTTAATTTGGCTTTAGACCCAGACACAGCTCGTGAATACCACGATGAAACTTTACCGTCCGACAATGCGAAAGTTGCCCATTTCTGCTCCATGTGTGGCCCTCATTTCTGTTCCATGAAAATTACTCAGGATGTGAGAAACTTTGCCAAAGAAAATGGTTTGGATGATGAGGAAGCCATTATAAAAGGAATGGAAAAAATGTCATCTGAGTTTAAAGACAATGGCAGCGAAGTTTATTTATAAGGATGTTTATACTGATAAGTTCAGAAAATAGAATTAAGAATGAAGGGGCAATCTGCGATGAATTTTTTCAATGCGGATTGCCACTTCTTCACCTTCGCAAACCTGGGGAGGACAAAAGCTATTTTCGGGATTTATTAAAAACTATAAGCCCAATTTATCATCCCAAAATCAGCTTGCATCAGCACCATGATTTACAGGAAGAATTTAAAATTGGAGGAATTCATTTTACAGAAAAATATAGAAACTCCTTTGGGGAAAAATTGACTACTGAATTGGAGAAACTTGAAAAATCGGGAATGAGAACCAGCAGTTCTTTTCATTCTTTAAAAGACCTCTCCAAAACAAATTTTGATTATTGTTTCCTAAGCCCTGTTTTTGATTCCATTTCTAAAAGCAATTACCCTGGCCACAAAACCAAGGTTTATCCAAGCCAGAAAAAAATAATTGCACTGGGAGGAATTAGAGACACAAATATTAAGGAAACAAAGGATCTGGGATATTCAGGAGTTGCGGTTTTAGGATCTGTTTGGAATAGTTCAAATCCCATAAAAGCATTTGAAAAACTACTATTGAAATACCAAGAAGTATATCCACAAAAAGCCAAGGTTTATGCATAAACGACCTTATATTTTATCCATTGCTGGCTTCGATCCAAGCGGAGGAGCAGGAGTTTTGGCCGACATTAAAAGCTTTGAGAGTTTAAGGTGTTATGGACTAGCTGTGAATACGGCAAATACAGTTCAAAACGATGAAGAGTTTAAGTCTTGCCATTGGCTAACATGGGAACAAATAAAAGCGCAACTGGATATTCTTTTGGATCGATTTTCCATTCATGTTGTAAAAATTGGAATAGTGGAAAATTGGTCAACATTGGGAAAAATAATTGATCATTTACAAAAGAAAATTAGTGGAGTAAAAATTATTCTGGACCCCATTTTAAAATCATCTTCCAATTTTGAATTTCACAGTCCAGCCCAAAAAGAATTGGAAGCTTTACTTTCCAAAATATACCTGCTTACTCCCAATTCATTGGAATTAAAAAAGCTTTTTCCTAAGCTAAGTGAGGAAGAGGCTTGTAAGCAAATTTCCAAGCATTGCAATCTGTACTTAAAAGGAGGGCATCGCGAAAGTAAAATTGGAAAAGACGAGCTCTTAACGGTTGATGGAAAGCATTTTTCCTTAAATCCAAAAATGAAGGGCATTAGCGAAAAACACGGAAGCGGTTGTGTTTTATCCTCTTCAATTGCAGCCCATTTGGCCTTGGATTATCCCTTATTAAAAGCTTGTTTTAGAGCCAAGCGTTACACTGAAAAATATTTAAGCTCCAACCCTAGCTTATTGGGTTTTCATAAATTATAATATGATTAGCAAACTTCAATACATATCTCAAGGTTCCACAGAATCTCAGCACTTGGTTAATATCCAAAAAGCTTGTGATTTAGGGGTAAACTGGGTTCAATTGCGATTGAAAAATAGCACGGAAGAAAAACTGTTGAAAACAGCAATTGCCGCCAAAGAAATTTGCCTGAAATCTGGCGCGAAAATCATTATCAATGATCACGTTCTGCTAGCAAAGGAGATTGACGCAGACGGGGTGCATATCGGAAAAAATGACTTAAGCCCCTATGAGGCTCGAAAAATTATGGGCCCAAGTAAAATTATTGGAGCTACCGCCAATACCCTTGAAGACTGTTTGGAACATCAAGGCACCTCCATAAATTATATTGGTTTAGGGCCTTTTCGATTTACAAACACAAAAGAAAACCTTAGTCCAATATTGGGTTTAAACGGATATAAAAGTATTGTTGAAAATTTGGAAAAAGCATCTCTAAAAATTCCAATAATTGCCATTGGCGGAATTGGTAAATCAGATATTGAAGTATTAACAAAAACAAAAATTCACGGAATTGCGGTTTCAGGAATGTTGAGTGGAATAGAACTAGGAAAAGAAGATGTCCTAGAAATAAAAGCCCTTTTAAATGAAAAATAAATCCTTACAAATTGGAGATAAAAAATTCCAGTCTAGACTTTTTACCGGCACTGGCAAATTCAGTTCTTCTCAATTAATGAGGGATTCCCTTTTGGCCTCCGAAAGTGAACTGATTACCGTGGCCTTAAAAAGAGTAGATGTGCAAAATAACGAGGATGATATTTTAAGCCACCTCCAACACCCACATATTAGTTTATTACCCAACACCTCTGGAGTAAGAAATGCCAAAGAGGCGATTTTTGCCGCCGAACTTTCACGAGAAGCCTTGGAAACAAACTGGGTAAAACTAGAAATTCATCCCGATCCAAAATACCTTTTACCAGACCCTATTGAAACCTTAAAAGCCGCTGAGGAACTTGTGAAAAAAGGTTTTGTAGTAATGCCTTATATCCATGCCGACCCTGTTTTATGCAAAAAATTAGAGGATGTAGGTTGCCAATGTGTAATGCCACTTGGAGCGCCAATAGGAAGTAACAAAGGACTAAAAACCCTAGATTTTTTAGAAATAATTATTGAACAAAGCAATGTACCCGTTGTGGTGGACGCAGGAATTGGAAGTCCTTCTCACGCCGCCTTTGCCATGGAAATTGGCGCTGATGCTGTTTTAGTTAATACCGCCATTGCAGTTTCTCAAAACCCTGTAGAAATGGCCATTGCTTTTAAAATGGCAGTGGAGGCCGGACGAATGGCTTATGAAGCCAAATTGGCCCCAAAACGAAATTTTGCAGAAGCAAGCAGCCCCCTAACTCAGTTTTTGAATGACTAATTTTAAAGAGCTTTTTGATCAATACAATTGGGATGAAACCCTTTCTGGAATTTTGTCTAAAACTCCCCAAGAGGTGGAATTTGCCCTTGCCAAGGACAAAATTGATTTGGAAGATTTTAAAGCCCTTATTTCTCCGGCTGGAAAACCCTTTTTGGAAGAAATGGTGCAACGTAGTCATCAGCTAACAAGGAAAAGATTTGGAAATACCATCCAAATGTATGCTCCCATGTATTTGAGCAATGAATGTCAGAATATATGTACTTATTGTGGTTTTAGTTTTACTAATAAAATCCCTAGGAGAACTCTTACAAACGAAGAAATATTAAAAGAAGTAGGTTTCTTAAAATCCAAAGGTTACGACCATATTTTATTGGTAACTGGGGAAGCAAACCGAACGGTTGGTGTGGATTATATTTCCAATGCCATGCAGCTTATTCGTAAGCATTTTTCCAATATTACTATAGAAGTTCAACCCCTAGACCAGGATGAATATGAGCGTTTGGTGGCCGATGGATTGTATGCCGTTTTGGTTTACCAAGAAACCTATCATAGGGAAGAATATAAAAAACATCACCCGAAAGGGAAAAAATCCAACTTCGATTATAGACTGGAAACCCCAGACCGATTAGGTAGAGCTGGAATTCACAAAATTGGTTTAGGAGCTTTATTCGGTTTGGAAGATTGGAGAGCCGATTCCTTTTTCACCGCCTTGCATTTAAAATATTTACAAAAAACCTATTGGCAAACGAAATACTCCATTTCCTTTCCGAGACTTCGCCCTCACAGCGGTGGATTGGAGCCCAAAGTAGAAATGACAGATTCGGATTTAGTACAATTAATTGCGGCGTATAGAATTTTGGATGAAGATGTAGAATTGTCCATCTCCACCAGAGAAAGTGAGGTTTTTAGAAACAATATTGTGCAAATGGGAATTACCTCCATGAGTGCAGAATCCAAAACCAATCCTGGAGGTTATGTTGTAGAAAAGCAATCTTTGGAGCAATTTGAAATTTCTGATGAACGCAGCACCGAGGAGATTGCCAAAATGTTGCAAAAACAAGGTTTGGAAGCCGTTTGGAAAGATTGGGAAAATAATTGGGCCTAATGGAATTGAATTCTGAGGAAATAAAACAGTATTCCAGGCATTTGCTTTTAAACGAAATTGGGGATAAAGGTCAGGAGAAACTTAAAGCTGCTAAGGTTTTGGTAATTGGAGCTGGAGGCTTAGGTTGCCCGATTTTACAATATTTGGCTGCGGCCGGAATTGGAACCCTTGGAATTATTGACCACGACAAAGTTGATATTAGCAATTTGCAAAGGCAGGTTCTTTTTAATCATAAGGATATCGGGAAGAACAAAGCAAAGATTGCTGGGGAAAAACTATGTCACTTAAACCCGTACATCAAATTTCAGATTTTTGACTTTGCCCTATCTCCCGAAAATGCCCTTGAAATTTTTAAAGATTTTGATATTATAGTAGACGGAAGTGATAATTTCCCAACCCGATATTTGGTCAACGATGCTGCAATAATCTGTGATAAACCTTTAGTTTTTGGGTCTATATTTAAGTTTGAAGGTCAGGTTTCACTTTTCAATTATAAGGGTGGTCCAAGTTATCGCTGCCTTTTTCCAAGTCCACCTAGTCCAGGAGAAGTTCCCAATTGTTCGGAGATAGGAGTGCTTGGCGTTTTACCAGGAATTATAGGTAGTTTTCAAGCCAATGAAGTTTTAAAATTGGTTTTGGAAATCGGTGAAAACTTAAGTGGCAAACTTTTAACATTCAATGCCCTTAACTATTCTCAACAAATTTTTAAGTTTTCCAAAAGCAAGGATCTGGCAGTCACAGCACTTCAAACGGAATATGAATCATTTTGTGGTATCAACCCAAATCTAGAGCAAATCTCTTGGGAGGAATTGGAAAATTATAAAGAAGAATTTTCTCTTTTAGATGTGCGAACAGCTGAGGAACGAGAACTCAAATCATTAGGAGGTTTTCATATTCCATTAAACGAAATGGAACAAAAGTGGAAAGAAATTGATACTAGGAAAACCCTTGTAGTTTATTGCCAATCTGGAAAAAGAAGTGAAGCAGCTATCGGAATCTTGCAGGCCAAAATCCCTAGCCTTCGAATTCTAAACTTAGAAGGAGGATTAAATAATGTGAATTCCTAACGGATCAGATTTATATGTCCGAATCGAGTTTCGTGGCGATCCAAATAGTATACATTCCATTTATAATAAATCTTATAGGAATAAACACCAATGGCAACAGGTTTACCCTTAAATGTTCCATCCCATTCTTCTGTTGGATCTTCGGTGTAAAATATTCGTTCTCCCCACCTACTTAGAATTTCAAAGGAAAAATCCTTCATATCACAATCATATACGACCTTATAATTATCGTTTACATTATCACCATTTGGGGTAAATGAATTTGCCAAATAAACGGGACAGTCGCAATTGGAAACATCAATCTGAAAATCTCGATCGAAAACCCCACATTCATTAAAAATTTGAATGGAATAAACTCCTTCCTCGGCAAAACGTCTTACTCTTTCTGTGCTTCCATCAAACCAAACAATATCATTTTCATAATGACTGAGATCTATGGTTACGGTATCTTTTAAGCAAATCAAAGAATCCAGAACTATTGGGGCAATTATGGTATCAACTTGAACATAAATGCTATCACTAAAAACCCCACAAGTGTTAATGGCTGTTGCCGAATACCAGCCAGTCCTTTTTACCAAAAATGTAGGTTGAACAGATTGGTCATTCCAAACCACATCGTAATTATTCACCCCGGGGTCCAATACAAAATTACTAGTTCTGCAAACAATGGTATCCGAACCTAAATCTATCAAAATGGGGTATTCTGGAAGTATTTCAATGGTATCTGTAGAGGAAAAACACTCGTTGCTTAGCTCCAGCCAATAAGTTCCAGGCTGGCTTATATTCACCTCTTGGCTACTTGCACCATTACTCCAATTGTAACTTTTCATTCCAGGAGGTCCTGTTAAGCTTAACTCAGAACCTTGATAACATAGGTATTGGTCGGGGCCAAGATTAAAAACCGGCACTCCTTGCACTTCTACATAAATAGAATCGGAAAAAACACCACAGGAATTTGTAAGATTAACCCAATACATTCCCGTTTGAAAAACAATATAACTTTCATTAGTTGTTCCATTTTGCCATTGTCTTTGAACTCCTGAGTAACCAGGATTAAGGGTTAATTGTGTTCCTTGACAAATTATAGTGTCTGGACCAAGGTCCAAATCAAGCAAGGGATAGTCAATTTCTACCCTTACACTATCTTTTAATCTTCCGCAGTCATTTTCAATTATTACCGAAAAGTATCCAGAAGTATCCACCTGAATACTTTGGCCAGTTTCGCCAGTAGACCATTGATAGGTACAGCCTGGATTTCTTGCATCTAAAGTTAAAGTATGGCCATTGCAAAATGAAACTTCATCGCCCAAAACAACCTGTGGTGGGCCGGTTATTAAAACTTCTATGGTGTCCGAAACTGAATTGCAAGTATTGGAAATAGTTACATAATAAGTACCACTTTGGGCTGCTATTGTATAATTTGCTGTAGATCCGTTTGACCATTTATAATGTGCACCGGGAAAGTTTCCTGGATCAAGAAATACAGTCCCTTGACAAATAATTGTATCCCTACCCAGATCTATTTGGGGAAGACTATACTCTTCTTCAACAAAAACAGAATCCCTAATATTTCCACAATCATTACTTATATCCACCCAATACCATCCAGGAGATGAAACTGTTAGGGTGGGGTTTGTAGAACCATTTATCCAATCGTAAGTGGAATTGGGAATATTCTGATTTGCATTTAAAACCAAACTAGAACCAACACAAAATGCAGTATCGTTTAATAGATTTTTTGGTCCGGGTTTTACAGTTATGAGAATGGAATCCCTAAAAACCCCACATGCGTTATAGGCATCAACCCAATAGATTCCGCTCACATTAACGGGTAAAATACCATTCTTTGAACCCGTACTCCATTTAATGGAATCCGCTCCAAAATTTTGCGCCGATAGCAATGCAAAGTTTGGGGTACATATTACTTGGTCGGGGCCAAGGTTTACATTTAAAGGATGATCGATATAAAAGTTAATCGTATCAGAAACCGTATCGCATTTATTCCATGCCCTAACCCAAACTTGGCCAGCGGTGGAAAGGGTATTACTGGACAGGGTAGTTCCATCGTGCCAAAGGTATTGCGTACCCGGTTGATACCCCATATCCATAAATCTACTCGAGCCATTACAAAGCGTAATACTCTCATCATCAAATTCGCCAATAGGATCCAAAAAAATTAAATTAATAGTATCTGTAAATGTTCCACAGGCATTAGTAACTCTAACCCAATAAGTAGAAGTTAAGTTAGCCGTTATTGCATTTTCGAAAGAACCAGTTGACCATAAAACTTGGTCGGTCATGCTAATATTTACCCCAGGCCTAAGAATTACCGAGTCTTGGCAAAGGGTATCATCTGGACCCAAATTTACATTGTGCTGAGCTGCATTTCGGATGAAAAAATTATAACTAATCGTCCCGCATTGATTGCTAACCGTTACCGAGCCGTTGCCCAAATTGGTGTAGAGAGATTTTCTTGTGGAAGCTCCATTGCTCCATGAATAGGTTGTGCCAAGACCCCATTCACCAGCATCTAATAAAATTGGAGCATTCGCGCAAGTACCAACAGTGTCCTGCAAAAATTTTAAGGGTTCCCAAATAACATCAATATTTATAATATCGAATTGCAAGCCGCAACCATTATCTACCCCAACTCGTATCACAGCCGTGCTATCTATCCATATACTTTGAACAGAATCAATCAAAACAAAATTATTTAGGCTGTCCATTTGATACCAAGCATAAGTACTACCAGCATAACCAGCATCAAGTAAAACACTATCAGTTCCGTAGCACAATGTTGTATCAGGGCCAAGATCTACATTGGCTGGACCTGTGTTTACAACCACTACAGAATCTGTAAATGTTCCACAAGTATTTGTGTATTGAAGCCAATAAATTCCAGGACTTCCTACGTTTATTTTACTAGCAGTAGATCCGGTACTCCAAAGGAAATTTCCATAAGAAAGTTGGGGATCAATCATTAGACTTCCGCCGATGCATAAACCAATTGTATCTCCTAAATCTGGAGGAGTAAAATAATGAACAGTGATGGTATCCCTGGCGGTACCACAAACATTGCTGGATTTTGCTATAAATGTTCCGCCAACCGCGAGTGAAAATGAATTTGAAGTATGTCCAGTGCTCCAGGTTACAGGATAGCCAGGATTTCCTGCGGAAAGAGTAATTGGGTTGCTATTGCAAATCACAGTATCTCGTGGACCAATTTGCACATTGGGTAAACTAACAAAATCCAATTGTATGGAATCTTCAAAAACGCCACAAGAGTTTGTGATTTTTACTCGGTACTTTCCCGTTTGAAAGGCTTGAAAAAAACTATTTGTAGAACCATCTTGCCATAAATAAGAATAAGTTGGCCCAAATGGAGCCTGAATAATATAGGATGTTCCAACACAAACCTCTTGATTAAGTCCAAGATTAAAAATTAGGGGCGCTTCTACAATTACCACAACCGTATCTCTTGTTATACCGCAGCTATTGGAAACGGTTACGAAATAGGTTCCAGAACTCGTAACATTTATGCTTGAAGTAGTTGCCCCTGTACTCCAAGCATAGCTGCAATTGGGATTAAATGCATTTAAACTAATTGAGTTTCCCTGGCAAAAGCTAATAGTATCTCCAAGGTTTACAGTAGGCACACAAGCTGAACCCCTTAGGCCAACAAGGCAAAGGCAAATACTTATTAAAAGCTTTGAAAGGGTTCGTTTATGCATTAAATTAACTAGGCCATTTTTTGGCTAACTAACAAATATAAGTCAATGATTCAACTAGCAATAGTCAATTGAGAAAGCACGGCTTTTGAATAAGTTATCGCCTCATAGTTCTATAAAATATGTTTTAGGCTTGCGCAGGGTTATTTAGTACTTTTGCAGTTAGATTTAAACTAATTCTAAATAGCTATGATACAGGTTTCAGAAACAGCGCGAGGAAAACTGCTGGATCTCTTTAAAGAAGGAGGTCAGAATCTCGAAGAATCATATGTAAGAGTTGGTGTAGAAAGTGGCGGATGTAGTGGACTATCCTACAAAATGGACATTGATACCGAACTCAAAGAAACGGATAAACTTTTTGAAGATAATGGAGTAAGAATTCTCGTAGATAAGAAAAGTTTCCTTTACCTGATTGGCACTACGCTGGAGTATAGCGGCGGATTAAATGGAAAGGGTTTTAGTTTTAATAATCCGAATGCACAAAGAACTTGCGGATGTGGCGAAAGTTTCGCCGTATAAACGGAATAAAAAATTTATGAACGAAGATCAATTATTAGAAGAAGTAACTGGTTCGGAATATAAATATGGATTTTATACAGATATAGAATCCGATAAAGCAGAGGCAGGACTTAACGAAGATGTTATCCGAATGATTTCTGCCAAAAAAAATGAACCGGAATGGATGCTCGAGTGGAGGCTTGACGCTTTTAGAATATGGGAGAAAATGAAAGAACCGAAATGGGCAAATATTCATTACCCTGCTCCAGATTTTCAGGCGATTTCCTATTATGCCGCTCCAAAAAAGAAAAAAACCCTAGAAAGTTTGGATGAGGTGGATCCAGAATTGCTAAAAACATTTGCCAAACTAGGGATCTCCTTGGATGAGCAAAAAAGACTTTCTGGAGTAGCCATGGATGTTGTGGTCGATTCAGTTTCGGTTGCAACAACTTTTAAGGCAACATTGGCCGAAAAAGGTATTATTTTTTGTTCCATTTCAGATGCTATTCAAGAGCATCCAGAATTGGTGAAAAAATATATAGGCACTGTAGTTCCTAAAACCGATAACTTCTACGCGGCTTTAAATTCCGCTGTTTTTACAGATGGTTCTTTTTGCTATATCCCAAAAGGCGTTCGCTGTCCAATGGAATTGTCTACCT
>CAKZNE010000098.1 GCA_937129395.1 uncultured Cryomorphaceae bacterium
TAGCCAGCATCCTGGGCAATTCCTAAAACGACCAATTCCACTTTAGTTCCCTCAGCATTTTCTTTAAGGGGTTTTTCTTCCGACTGATTTGCACAGGAACAGAATAATAAAATTACAAATAGATGAGGAAACTTAGAATAAATTCGTGGTGATGAATGGGTGAGTCTCATATTGGATTAAATCGACGTTTAGTTAAGCACAAACACAATATACCTTGTATTTCTGAAACGTCTAAAACTAACAAAAAGCGCTTTATACTAAACCGATTTAAGTGAATTTAGAAATCCCAATTATTTCAGAATTAAAGTTTTAGATTTGTGAATCTTTCACATTCAATGAAAATTAACAAATTCATAAAAATATTAGTTTTCTGCTTAGTAGGAATTTTTTCCTTTCGGACTGAAGCACAGAACATTAGTGTTTCCAATGTGGCACCTTATAATGATCCAATTTGGTTGGTAAAAAATGTTTTAGTCGATGCTCAAAATGCAGTATTACCGGCCTATAATCCTCCGTTTTCAGGAATTAGCCTTCTTCAACCGGCAAGCACGCAAGTAGGTTTTTTTAATGCCGCCGGGACTAATTTTCCATTGGATAGTGGAATTGTAATGTCCACTGCGGAAATTAATGTTGCGGTTCCTGGGGCAGCCTTTAATAATCCAAATGTTGCACGACCAGATTCCGATTTAGATGGAGTTTTGTCAGCTTTAGGTTTAGGCTCCCAAACTTTGTTTGATAAATCTGTTATCGAATTTTCTTTTGTTGCCGTTTCAGATTCTGTGGAGTTTGAATATGTTTTCGCCTCCAATGAATATGGCAGTTATACGTGTTCTAATTTCAACGATGTATTTGGCTTTTTTCTTACCGGCCATGGTGTAAATGGGGTACCAAGTCTATCCACCGTGAATATTGCCTTGATTCCAAATACCACAGTTCCGGTTGCCATTAACACTTTAAATAGTGGAGCTCCTACAGGAGGAAATAATGCGTCGAACTGCCTTACGGCAAATCCAAATTATGTTGCCCATAGTAGTTATTTTATCAATAACCCAGGATCCAACGCGATAAGTTTTAATGGCTATACACAAGTTTTAAAAGCTAGAGCAGCTGTTACTTGTGGTAATGTTTATCATATCAAACTGGCAATTACAGATGTTGTGGATGGAGCTTTGAATTCTGCTGTTTTTCTTGGAGCAAAGAGTTTTAAAGTCCCAAAATATTCATTTACACCAGTTCCAAATTCGTCAAATTCTTTTGTGGATTCCATGGCCGTGGAGGGATGCTCGCCAACCCCTGTGGTGATAAGAAAATCGGGAGGTTTACTAGGGAAAAGTATTGGAGTTGCTATTGATAAGAGTGGTACAGCAGTGGAGGGAGTAGATTATTTGAGTATTACTGATAGTATTTGGATGCCTGCCTCCGTCAATGAGGATACCATTTTTATTTATGCGATAAACGATGGTGTTTCTGAGGCTCCGGAAAAAATAGTCTTTGATTTCGACCTTCATTTAGCCAATTGCCCCATTGTGCCGAGCAGAGCCGAATTGTATATTCGAGACAAATCATTTATTAGCACCAGTGTTCTAAGTCTTGCAGCTTCTGATACATTAGAATGCCCAAATGATTCCATTTTAATTCATGTGGATGTTTCGGGAGGAGATGGAGATACACTTTGGGGCTGGACAGATTTAATTGGCGGAAATCAAGCTGATCGATATGTATCTCCAACTGTAAATACAACTTATTACTTATATGCAACGGACGAATGTAGAAGTGATACCGTTTGGGATAGTATAACCATTTATGCTCCTATTTTAAGCCCAATGTCAATTAACAGCCAAGAGTTTATGGTTTGTGAGGGGGAGTCGGTTGAGATTCCAGCTGATTTTTCTGGTGGAAAACCTCCCTATGATATTTTGTGGTTTAATGGCTCTACTTTGGATACCGTTTTAATTTTCCCAAGAATTGACACCAATTGGGTTACCTATAGAGTTACCGACGCTTGTGGAAGTTTTGTTAGTGATTCCATATTGGTCCATTTGGATACCGCCACAAAACCTTTGATGACCTACGATATTGATTTGGGCGACCCTCTAAGTGTGGCGTTTTTCTCAGATAATATTCCAAGGATTAAATACCATTGGGATTTTGGCGATGGGGATTCCTCCTTATTAAAAGACCCAAGTCACCGATATTTGGCGAAAGGAAAATACGATGTTACCCTTACTGTTACAACTACCGATGGCTGTATAAAACAAATTACCAAAATAATTGAGGTAGAGGAGATTTACGAATTATATGTACCAAACTCCTTCACTCCAAATGGAGATAATCTTAATGAGGAATTTAAAATTTATGGAACTGGAGTAGAGGAATATGAAATTAGAATTTACAATCGTTGGGGAGCTGAGGTTTTTAGATCGAATGATTTGGATAATCCGTGGGATGGTACCTATCTAGGCGAAAAAGTTCCGCAGGGTTCCTATGCCTACACAATTAGTATCACCACTACATTTGGCGGAGTGAGGGCTAAAAAAGGAACCTTAAATGTTCTTTATTAAAATAGGAATTATAAGATTTTCTCATTTTATTAGTTTTTCCATTGTAATTTTTCATTTAGTAAAAGAATTTTGAAAAGCTATTTCAGAATATTAGGGCTTTCAGAAGGTGCCGATCAGGAGAAAATAAAAAAGGCCTATCGGAAGTTGGCCCTAAAATACCATCCAGATGTAAATCCTAGCGAAGAAGCAAAGTCTCGATTTATTAAAATTGTTGAGGCTTATGAATTTCTTACCAACCCGTCCAAGCCTCCCCCAAAAAAGAGAATTACAAAAAATGACGCGGAGAAAATTAAAGACCTAATAAAAAAGGCAGCTGCGCATGAGGAAAAGAAAAGGAAATTTGAAAGAGCGAAAAGAATAAGAGAGAAAAAGGAAAAAGAGCAAGCAAGACAATATACGCTTGGCTTTTATACTTTAATAGGTATTTTAATAGCATTTTTCTCGATAAAGTCCGCCTATAATTGGCATTACCAACTTACCATTGATCGTGATCCAATTGTAACTGTAGCCCGGGTGGTCGGTATTGGTCAAAAAAGAATGTTTTATGAATTTGAAGTTGGAGGCCAAATTGTTGAAGATGAAATTTATGTAAGTGGCTCAGGGATGGTTATGTTGGCTGATAATGGATTTCCTTTAAAAATTAACGACGAATTTGAACTGGTTTATAATGCCGAAGATCCTAGTTACAATCAGCTTAATTTTGAAAAAGTATCTCCAGATGTAATGAATAGGTATCTTTTTTTAACTTCGAATAAATTGCAAGAATATTATGAAGAAGAATGGAAGGACAAAAGCCCTTCTCAAAAGAAAACAAGTGCAGATTGCCTCACTCTTCTTCTCTTTGATGCCTTTCAATTTGAAGGGATAACAAAAGCCTTCAACCACGATAATTCCATTATTTCAGATTTTACAAATAATTCAATGTCTTGGTATTTTTTTAAAAAGAAGGACAAATTCCTAAATTTAAAACTCCAATGTGAGGGCAAGGCTATTGAGGAATAAGCCTATAGGTTTTCAATTTCTCTTAGGTCGTTTTAAAGGCCTTGAATAACGAATCTATTTGCATAATTTTACGCCCAATTTTTGAATCAACTATGGCCTTAAAACCCACTTTACCGAAAGGAACAAGAGATATTTTGCCTCAAGCCATGCTGGAGAGGGAATATATATTGGATACTGTTAAAGGAGTATTCAAAAAATTTGGCTTTTTGCCAATTGAAACACCCGCTATGGAAAATGCTTCCACCTTAACAGGGAAGTATGGAGAGGAAGGCGACCGTTTGATTTTTAAAATCATGCCTCGTGGAGAAAAAGCAAAACAATCTGCCGATAGAATAAAAGCAAAGGAAGCATTAAGGTATGACCTCACCGTTCCTTTTGCGCGTTTTGTTGTGCAAAATCAAAACGAACTTGGTTTTCCTTTTAAAAGATTTCAAATTCAGCCCGTATGGAGGGCAGAAACGCCGCAAAGAGGAAGGTATAGGGAGTTTTACCAATGCGATGCTGATGCAGTAGGTTCTGATTCCCTGTTATTGGAATTGGATTTTATTAGCATCTACCAGGAGGTTTTCCAAAAATTGGGCTTGTCCGTAAAAATTAAAATCAATAACCGTAAACTCCTAGCAGGATTTGCTGAGGTTTTTGGTATTGAAGATAGACTTACCGACTTCACAATCTGCTTAGATAAATTGGATAAAATTGGCGAAGATGGGGTGGCCAAAGAAATGCTGGAAAAAGGTTTTGATCTAAAAGCTATCGATGGTTTTAAACAAATTGCTTCCATCTCGGGCACTAATTCCGAAACATTGGAGAGTTTAAAGGAAATTTTAGCGACTTCAGAAATTGGGAGAAAAGGTATTGAGGAAGTGAGCTTTGTATTGAAAAATGTTTCGAATGATTGCCCATTAATATTAGATTTGACTCTTGCTCGCGGGTTAGATTATTATACAGGAGCGATTTTCGAAGTGGTAACTGATGAAATCCAAATGGGATCAATTGGCGGCGGTGGTCGATACGATGATCTAACCAGTATTTTTGGATTGAAAAATGTTTCTGGTATTGGAATTTCCTTTGGTTTAGATAGGATTCAATTAGTGATTCAGGAATTAAGTCGCTTTCCAAAATTTGCAAACCAGAGCACTCAAATATTATTCTTCAATTTTGGGGATGAGGTAGCTTTGGAGTCTCTTAAATGGGTAAATGCACTTCGTGCTCAAGGAATAAAAGCGGATATTTATCCAGATTCATCAAAATTTAAAAAGCAAATAAACTATGCCTCAAATAGGGGAGTAGCTTATATTGCCCTAATAGAAAATATGCCAGAAGGGGAATCCAATCGTCTCTTAATAAGAAACATGGAAACCCGTAAAGAAGAAAACTTAAGTTTAGAGGAATTAGTTGCTAAGCTTAAATAATAAAAAATTAATTGAGACCAAATCCATAACCATGAATATTCATCCAAATTCCATTTCTTTAGAAGATTTATACCATCAGATAAATTCTGATGAAAACCCTTCCCTTTCAAAGGAATCAGTTGACAAAATTGAAAAATGCAGAAAATATTTGGATGAAAAAATCACTAGAACAGAAAAACCTATTTATGGAATTAATACTGGTTTTGGCTCCCTTTACGATATAAGTATTGATGGTGGAGACTTATCTGAGTTGCAAGAAAATTTAGTGAAATCCCACGCTTGTGGCACAGGTCCAGAGGTACCTTTGGATATTGTAAGAATGATGCTCTTACTCAAAGTTAGGTCTCTTTCCTTTGGACATTCCGGTATTAGTCTTGAAGTTGTAAACCGTCTATTGCATTTTTACAATAACGATATTTTTCCAGTTGTATATGAACAAGGTTCCTTAGGGGCCTCAGGCGATTTGGCGCCTCTAGCCCATCTGTCCTTGGCTTTGATAGGAGAAGGCGAGGTTTGGCATAAAGGTGAAAGAAAAAGTAGTAAAGATTGTTTGGCGCAAGAAGGATTGCAAAGCCTTGAATTACAATCAAAAGAAGGGCTTGCTCTTTTAAATGGTACACAGTTTATGATTTCCTACGGGGCAATGGCCATTTTCAAACTCCGTAAGTTGAGCTATTTGGCTGATTTAATTGGGAGTATTTCTTTGGATGCTTATGACGGAAGGCCAGAACCTTTTAATGAATTGATTCATTTGGTAAGGCCACATAAAGGACAAATAGCAACAGCTGCAAGAATTAGAGAATTTTTGGATGGAAGCGAATTAATAAATAAGGAAAAAGTTCATGTTCAGGATCCTTATTCCTTTCGTTGCATGCCACAAGTTCATGGTGCTAGTAAAGATGCTATAGATTATATTTCCAAAGTTTTTACAACCGAAATTAACTCTGTTACAGATAATCCTACCATTTTTCCAGATGAAGATGAAATCATTTCTGGAGGAAACTTTCATGGACAAACATTAGCCTTGGCTCTTGATCAGTTAGCGATTGCTGCAGCAGAACTTGCTAGTATTTCCGAAAGGAGAACCTATCTTTTGGTTAGTGGTCAAAGAGGTTTACCACCCTTTTTAGTAGCTAAGCCTGGTTTGAACAGCGGCTTAATGATTGCTCAATATACAGCGGCTTCAATAGTTAGTCAGAACAAACAATATTGCACTCCGGCTTCTGTGGATTCCATCGTATCTTCTAATGGGCAAGAAGACCATGTGAGTATGGGAGCAAATGCCGCAACCAAGGCTTGGAAGGTTTTGGATAATTTAGAAACCGTTTTAGCCATCGAGCTTATTTCCGCCTCTCAGGCATTAAAATTCCGAGAAGAACCTTCTTCAGATTTTATTGAAACAATTTTAGAGAGCTTTAGGCAAGACGTACCTTTTATTGAAAGTGACAGAATTATTTCTGAGGACATTCAAAAGGCGAAAAGCTTTATAGAAAATTTGGAAATTGACACGGATTTAATTTTCTAAAAAGGATTTTAGAAAAAACACAGTTGAATTATTTTTGGTGAAATTCTAAGAGAGAAACCCTTTAGAAAAACTACTTTATCAATTACCTTATTAGGGTGAAATATCCTGTAATAACTTCATTGCCATTTCGGATAGAGTAGGTGTAAACTCCCATTGGGGCTGGTGAATTGTCTGCGGTGGAAGCATCCCAAAATTCTTCGAAAGGCTTGTTGCTGTAAAAAATAAGTTCACCCCATCTGTTGAAAATTCTAATTTCATCGTCAACCCCACAATGGTTTCCAAAGATTTCAAATTTCTCATTTATTTTATCACCATTTGGAGTAAAGGCATTAGGGATAAACATTTCTCGACCAATATTATCAATGGAAACATCATATTCATAAGAATAAGAATTACCGCACACCGGATCTTCTATTTGAAGTCTTATGGTATAATTTCCTGGTTCAGAATAATAAAATAAGGGTTGTTTTTCATTACTAGTAGAGCCATTTGAACCAAAATCCCAATGGTATTTGAATCTTTCTCTATTGTTAACTAACTGAACATCAATGGAGCCATCGCCGCAAGCCGCTATTTTCGCCACTGGAGCTGGAGCTTGAACTGTATCTGCAAAAACCACTGTATCTGTATAGTTTTTAAACTTAAAACAAATCGTATCAAATGCCCTCATGGTAACAATATAGGTCCCATAACTTGCATATTGATGATTTGGACTATGATCAAAGGAATTAAAACCATCACCAAAGTCCCATTCAAATTGTTGGGCGTTTTTAGATAAATTAGTGAAGCTTGTATTGAAATTTCGGTCACAACTAAAATAGTTGGATTGGAATATTGCCTCTGGCACTTCACCCTCAGAATGATCCAGATCCAAATAACTCGTATCGGCAATACCGCAATTGGTATCTAATGCAATTAGGCGAATATTATAAACTCCCATTGCTCCGAAAGAAGCTCTTGGCTCCGCAGAAGTTGAAGTTTGTCCATTGTCAAAATCCCATTGATAAATATCTGCATTTACGCTATTATTTTGGAATTGAACATGAATAGAATCACAAATGGTATCAATGTCAACAGTTAAATCAATCACTGGTTTGGAGCGAACCGTAATTTCAAAATCTAATTTTATAACTCCTAAATTACATTGACTTGATCCATTTGGTGCTAAGGTTCCATTGGCTTGAGAATAGGCTCCAGGTGTTGTTGGAAAAGTTCCAGAACCACATCCAGCACAAACCGCTTGAAAAATACTTCCGTTAGGGTCAAAACGGCTGGTTCCACCATCTACGTGTTCATTACTCGTTCCACCAAAATAACTTCCGTAAACTAATTTTTTTGCATCCCTATCCAAAACCATAAAATAAAAATCGCTACCATCGGTGCTGGATTGAGCAGCATCTGAAGTGATGGGAAGTCCATTTGTATTTCCTTGCGAATTTCCACCTAATACAATTTTGTTGGAGTTCCCATTCCATCCGCTTAAATAGATATTGTAACAATCATCAACCAAAAAGGCGGAAGGGACCAAATCAGATTTTCCGAGACCACTACCTATTTGAGTTGACCATAACTCGGTTTCAATATCATTGGATAATTTTTTAATGAATTGCTCCGAACCGGAATTTGAGTAAGTGTCAATTGAAATTCCAATATTCCCGGCAGACTGACCCAAGAGGTAAACATTTTGGTCTTTATCTAAATCAATAAAAAAGACTTGATCACTTTGGCCGGTTCCAATATAACTTCCTTGTAAAAAGGAACCAGAGGCGGCATCAAATTTTGCAACATAGCCATCAATTCCTCCTAAGTGATTTGGATTCAATGAATTGATTTTTGCTGAAATATTTGGACTGTTGGTTCCTCCAGCAATAATTATCGAGCCGAAGGCATCTTTTTTAATGGAGTAACCGGCATCTTCTCCAGCACCTCCAAAATAAGTACCCCAATTCAAAACATCTAAATCTTCAGAAAATGAGGCGATCACCATATCTTGTCCACCTTGATTGTTGGTAAAATAACCACCTGTTAAATTTAGATCATCAGAGTTGGTATTCGTAATTATATATACATTGCCTTCTTCATAAAGTATTTCGCCTCTAGCGTCATCGCCATAATTCTGATATAAGCCTAGATTCAAACCGTCATTAGCCGTTCCGCCAAAGTAGGTGGCAGAAGTTAAATTTGTACCATCTGCACTTAAAAGCGCAACAAATGCATCTGTTCCAACACTAAAATTATAAGCCTGATGAAATGGTTTTACTCCGCCATTAAAGTTAATTTGTACGCCTGTTTTATCAAGCATAGGGAAATCTGAAGAACCCGTTGCACCTAGGATATAAAGGTTACCTAAATCATCTACAACCAAACTTTGAGGAATATCAATTCCATTTCCTCCAATAAAAGTTGAATACATCAATTGACTTCCATCGCTCGAAAATTTGCTGATTCCAACGTCAATATCACCCTGGGCTCCTTGGAAATTAGTGAGGTAAGCTCCTGTATTGGTAGGAAAAGTTCCTCCGTCATTCCAAACAATTCCACCCGCGTAGGTGTTTCCTAAATCATCATAGGTTGCTGTAAAACCCCAATTATTGGCGGAAGATCCTGTAAATGAGGAAAAAACCAAAGTGGGATCTATTATCAATTCATAATCAGAGTAATAATCTCCAATCCTAAAGCTTACCACATTATCTCTAAGGATATAACGAGCGTTTATTTCCACCCTTTTCCCATCAATTATTTGATATACACTAGGAATGTATTCCGAAAAACTACCTAAAGAGGTGTTGATAATTAATTTACCCTCCTTAATTTTTAGTTTTGTTGCCCCCTGGTATTGCATTTGGATTTGACTTGGATCGGCCCCCGGTTCAACTATAAAATCATATTTTAAATCCTCACCATTTCCGAAATATCGAATGTCAACTCCTTGATAAATATCATTGTATTTAATCCCTTTGAAAACCTTTACCCTCTGAAAGTGTTTCGCACTGTTATCTCCAGTAATATAGTTATAGTAAAACTCGGTTTTGTAATAGCCTGAAATCTCTGAATTGGGATTGGCGTTTAGATAATTCAATTTTATAACATGACCCTTAATTTTCTCCTCGGTATGATGATGGTGGTGATCACTATGATCGTGTGCTAAAACCTCAGGATCCAGGAGATTTAAAATAAAACCATCTTTTTGAAAATACAATGCTCCGGAGGAAAGCTTTAATTTATAATCAAAGTCGCCCTGCCATTGCCCAGCGTTTTCTACAAATAAAGCATGTGTAGCATCTTGCGAAAGTAGGGGTAACGGACAAGCTAAATACAAACAAAAGAGGGATATGGATAACAGTTTCCTCACTTCAAATTCTTATCCTATAAAGCTATTAATAATTTTTAAAATCAAGGGAATGTCTGAGGTAGATTTATTAAAAGACCTAAAGATGATTTATGATCTTGCTATATGACTAGCCTGAATAAAAATATAATTAGTAAAAGAGGTCTTACAGGCGATTAAATACTCGTTTTTTGAAGGTCTAATTTTCAATTTCCGCTGAATAAAATCCGCCTTGTCGGGAAAGTTTCTTGAAATAATATTAAATCGACCTTTTTTGAATTCCTTATCATAGGGTTTGAGAATTTTTTTCACTTCAAAAATTTTCCCTGGGTAGAAATCTATATGTTCATCTGAATAGTAAAGATTGGTATTTGAATCTAATTTTTCCAAACCGTACTTTTCAGCAAAGGCATCTCCACCTTTTGCCTTTTGCATACTCGAATTTGGCTCGTACAAATAAGCCTTATTTCTTAATGCGATTTTTATTTTTGGACTATCATTCGGATAAAAGTCAAATTCTTGAATTTTCCCATTTTGGAGAATGTTAAAAGTTCGAACAAAAGGATTGTGATTACCATTTTTTAAGCAAAAAATAATCTCCTTGGTTTCATTCCGATGGCTAATGACCCAAACTTCGTAAACATTTTTTAATTCCCTGATTGCTAAGGAAATATCCAACATCGGGCTTGTCTTAATTAGAGCAATACGATTGTTTGAAATTAAATCCTCTTTAATTTCCACAACATTGGGTTCGCAGTCATTTAAGCTAATAAGTTTGGAATTGAATCCATCACGCCTGGCTGGATCTATATAAATATAATCTGATTTTTCTGATCGTATTTTATCTAAACTATTACCAATAAAAAAGTCTACATTTTTCACGCCTAATTCTGTGAAATTATGTTTGGTATATTCGGCGAGTATTTCTTGCCTTTCGCAATACAAACAAGCCCGGAAGGATTTGGCAAAATAATAGCAATCAACACCCATTCCTCCTGTAAGATCGATGATTTTTTTTCCGGAAATTAAATTTGATTTTAAAATAGCAGTTGCCTCCGAACTCGATTGTTCATGGCTAATATTTTTGGTGAATATCAGTTTGAAATTTCGAGACCATTCTGGCAATTTTTTTCTTATTTTTTGACGAATAAAAATTTGATCAATCAAAAGCTTTTCTTCCTGGTTTTTACCAGCACTTAGGTAGAGTTGATTTACATCTCTGGCAATATTTGTTTTTAGGTATTCTTGGGACGAATCTAAACGATGAAAGTCAATTGTGGAGGAAGTGGATAGAGATGTCAAAAACTAAAAATTGAAATTATTTTTTCTTTTTAGTAAAGGCATACTCAACAATATTGCAACCCATTTTAAGGGCTTTTAATCTTACCTCAGCTGGATCATTGTGAACTTCTTCATCTTCCCATCCATCTCCTAAATCAGATTCCGTTGTATACAGAAGAATTAATTCACCTTCATGCAATATTCCATAAGCTTCTGGAGCTTTTTTATCATGTTCATGAATTTTGGGTAAACCCTTTGGAAAATCAAAATTTTGATGAAAAATCGGATGATCAACCGAAAGTTGAGTCAATTCATATTCTGGAAATACTTTTTTTAACTCTGGTCTGATAAACTGATCCATTCCATAATTGTCATCAATATGAAGAAAACCTCCTGCCAATAAATAGGTCCTTAAATTTTGCGCCTGATCATTGGAAAAAACAACATTTCCATGTCCAGTCATGTGAACAAATGGATATGAAAATAGATCTACCGAGCCAACTTCTACTTCGTCATAGTCTGGGTCAATTTGAGTGTCCAAATTTTGATTTACGAACACAGCCAAATTAGTTAAGGAGGTTGGGTTTGAGTACCAATCTCCTCCACCGTCGTATTTAAGTACGGCGATTTTTATATTGGTATTAACTGAAAATGATAGCATTAATGTTAGAATTAACATTAAAAACAAGCTTTGTAAAATATTTTTTTTCTTCAAACCCCTAATGATTTAATGACTTTTGGACGATTTCAATTAATGGTAATTGTCAATTTGAAAAACAATCGCTTTTTGACTTATCTTCGACCATCCTAAAATTATCCTATGACCAAATTACTACCTGTTTATCTGGTTTTCCTTTTTTTTAGTTTTAATCTATCCGCTCAACAGGATAGTGCTAAATACACAACCGGCGATCTATCAACATTATTTACAAATATAATAGATCTTACCGATGATGCATTCGGATGTTCAGATACTTTAACCGTTTCCATCCCCGCAGGGAATTATGTAACCTCAGTTGATGTATTTTATTCCATGGAAGCCAAAGGAACTGGGGATGTTTCAGATCAAGGTTCTTACTTGGAATGTTTATCCACAAATACTTCAGAATCTGCCATTTCATTCGGAGACCCTCTTTGGGATTCCATTGGGGTTTATAAATATGCTCGGACAGGCCTTAATATTGCAAATGGGACTAGTGTTAGCGGAGACATTGATTTCTTCCTGCATGGTTTTAGAAATGCGGTTTTTCCTCCAGGACTTTGCTCTGATAATGCTCAATCAATTTTAAACAATACATGGCGAGTAATAGTTCATCATTCTCCGCCGCCTTCTTGTTTTCCTCCTTCTTCTATTGTGGCAACAGGGGTAACTTCTTCAAGTATTACCTTAAATTGGGTTACTGGTGGAGCGAGTAATTGGCAAATTGAATATGGTCCAACTGGTTTTACACCAGGAACGGGAACTATGATTCCTGCTAATGCAAATCCATTTACCGTAAATAGTTTAGCCTCCAATTCTGTTTATGACTTTAGAATTCAAGACAGTTGTGGAGTAGGCGATGTCAGTTTTTGGACAGGTCCTGTTACTTACAAAACCTCCTGTGCTACCCAATCCATTCCTTATTCAGAAAATTTTAATTCCGATCAAGGATGTTTCGAAATTTTTAATGGAGGTTCTTCAAATGACACTTGGTTTTACAGTACTAATGCAGGTCAGAATTTAGATGGAACTGGCTATATGAGAGTAGATAGCGATGCCGCTGGAAATGGTCCTGACTTGCAGGAAATCCTTAGATCTCCTGTTATGGATGCTAGCGGTGTATCAGGAACATTGTTATTGGAGTTCGATCAATTTTTCAGATCACTAAATCAGCAAGATTCAGGTTATGTTGAAGTGTTTGATGGATCCAATTGGGTTGTAGTTTTTCAACAAGGAACTACCAACGGCGGTTTTGGGAACCCAGATCGTCAAAGTATTGATATTACGGCACAAGCAAATGCAAATTTACAGGTTCGGTTCACCTATGTTAATAATGCAACATGGGCTTGGTATTGGTCAATTGACAATTTTTCTGTTCGTGATGTTAGTTGTTTGGATGCTTCATCTATAGGATTGGTATCAAAATCTACCACCGACGCTACCATTGATTGGGTAACTGGAGGAGCAAATAATTGGAATGTAGAATTTGGCCTTGCAGGCTTTACACAAGGTTCAGGTACCTCAATAAACGCAACAAATGATACCCTAAATATTCCCGGACTAACCGTTGGAACTTGCTATGATGTATATGTAAGAGACAGTTGTGGTGTAGGTGATGTAGGATTGTGGACTGGACCATTTACCTTTTGTACATTGTGTAATCCAATGAATGCACCATGGACGGAGAATTTTGATGGAGCAAATTGGACAACCGGAACCGGTGGAGATAATATTGGAAATAGTATTGATGATTGTTGGTCTCGACCAAATTCTGATAATCCAAATTTCGGAACCCGAACAGGAGGTTCAAACTCAGGTGGAACAGGACCGGCAAGTGATGTTTCAGGAGTAGGAAACTATTTGTATACAGAAGCAAGTAATGGAGCTCAAGGCTCTGGAGAAATAAACACTCCTCAAATTGTAGTTTCAAGTTCAATTGTTGCTCCTTATTTGAATTATTCCTATCATATGTTTGGAGGTGGGGTTGTAAGCCTAGAAGTACAAATTGATAATGGATCCGGCTTTGTAAGTTTAAAAACAATAACAGGTCAACAACAAGCAGCAAGTGGAGACTTATGGTTAGTTGATGCAATTGATTTAACAACCTATTCTGGGGATACTGTAACCCTAAAGTTCATTGCAACAAATAACAATTTTGCAGGGGATATTGCCATTGATGAGGTGAGTATTGAAGAGGCACCAACCTGTTTTTCGGCCCTAGACTTAGGACTATTTACAAGAACCAGTGCAAGCGCTCAGGTTTATTGGACAGGAGCAGGAGCTTCAAATTGGAATATTGAATATGGTTCTCCTGGATTTACACAAGGTTCTGGCTCATTATTAAATGCAAATAATGACACAACACAAATTTCTGGATTAACTCCAGCAACATGCTATGATTTTTATGTAAGAGATAGTTGCGGAGTTGGTGATGTAGGCCCTTGGGTGGGCCCATATACTTTTTGCACACAATGCAGTCCCTTCAATGCCCCCTGGTCAGAAAATTTTGATGGTGCTACCTGGACCAGCGGAAATGGAGCAAATAATGACGCCAATGTAATTGATGCCTGTTGGTTCAGACCCTCAACCGATAACCCAAATTTTGGAACGAGAACGGCAGGGACGGGCTCTGCAGGAACAGGCCCTGATATGGATGTAAGTGGAGCTGGAAATTATCTTTATACCGAAGCAAGTGGTGGTGCCAATGGGGCAGGAGAGATTAACTCACCTCAAATTGTGGTGTCTACATCGATAGTCTCTCCTTTATTGACCTATTCCTACCATATGTTTGGTAATAATATTGTGAGCTTGGAAGTTCAAATAGACAATGGAACAGGATTTACTTCAGCAAAAACAATAACAGGTCCTCAACAGAATGCAAGTACAGATGCTTGGTTAATTGATACTATTGATTTAACCGCCTATTCTGGAGATACTATAACAGTAAAATTTATTGGAACAAATACCAATTTCAATGGTGATATTGCCATTGACGAAGTAAGTATTGATGAGGCACCAACATGTTATGCAGCATCTGCTCAAGGGGCCTTTGATATTGCAGCTACCAGTGCAAAATTATTTTGGACAGGTGCGGGAGCATCTAACTGGAATGTGGAATATGGTGCAACGGGCTTTACTTTAGGATCAGGAACTGGACTTAATTCCACAAATGACACTGTAAACCTTGGAAGTTTAACAGGAAATACCTGTTATGATTTTTATGTTAGAGATAGTTGTGGACTAGGAGATGTAGGCGCTTGGGCCGGACCTTTTAATTTTTGTACACTATGTAATGCAACAAATGCCCCATGGAATGAAAATTTTGATGGAGCTTCTTGGGTATCAGGTGTTGGAGGCGGAAACGGAGGAAACGTCATCGATAATTGCTGGCAAAGACCGAACGACAATAATCCAAATTTTGGAACTCGAACAGCAGGAACGGTTTCAGGAGCAACAGGGCCAAGTGCCGATGTATCCGGAGCAGGAAATTATTTATATACTGAATCAAGCAATGGGGCGAATGGAGCAGGTGAGGTAACAAGCCCTTTAATTGTTGTTTCAACTTCGATTTCAATTCCAGCTTTGTTTTATTCCTATCATATGTTTGGGAATGGAATCACTTCCTTGGAAATTCAAATTGACAATGGATCGGGTTTCACAACCTTAAAAACCATTACTGGACAACAGCAAACAGCGAGTACGGATCAATGGTTGTCTGACACCGCGAGTTTAACCAGTTACTCTGGGGATACAATTTTAATCAAGTTTATTGCTACCAATACAAATTTCAATGGCGATATTGCTATTGATGAAATAGCTGTAGATCAAGCCCCATCTTGTAATAATCCAAGTTCTCAAGGTTTGGTTGCGGCTTTTACTAATTCTGCAAGTGTGTATTGGACAACAGGTGGTGCCTCAGATTGGCAAATTGAATACGGATCTACAGGATTTACCCAAGGATCTGGAGTAATAATGGCGGCTTCTTCGGACACAAGCGCAATAACAGGCTTAACCGCTGCTACATGTTATGACTTTTATGTAAGAGATAGCTGTGGTTTGGGGGATGTTTCTGCTTGGGTTGGACCCTTTAATTTTTGTACAGCTTGTGCACCTGTAACGGCACCATGGACGGAAAACTTTGATGCAGCAGTTTGGGATAATGGACCAGGTGCTAATGCTTTGGGTACCATTGATAATTGCTGGAGAAGATCACCCCTAACTCCATTTGCTTGGAAAGTTGGGCCAGCTGCAAACGTGAATAATTTAAGTGGCCCTTCTACAGATCATACAACGGGAACTGGACAGTTTATTTATTCTGAAAGATTAGCAAATATGGCCCCGAACACTACAGTTGAGGCATTAATGGAAA
>CAKZNE010000099.1 GCA_937129395.1 uncultured Cryomorphaceae bacterium
CAGCTTTTACAGTATTAGCAATGTACATATAACTTTCTGCCAATCTCCTCATTATATGAGTATCCTTCTCTTTTACCCGAGTGTATTCCTGTATAGCATCAGCATAAGAATAATTATTATAAAAGTGGGCTTAAGCCCAAAACTAACCGTAAAGTAAATATTGAAAATAAAAAAATTATCTTTTTTGGTCTGGCCTTAATCACCTCCATCCCAATGGCAACGGGGCGAGACTTAGGCATGGACATTTCCTATGCCCAATATATGACCAGTGATCACCAACCCTATGTGGAAATTTATTTTGCTGTGGATGGAAATAGCCTTTCATTGGACAAAAAGGCTAATGAAAGTTATTATGGTGGTGTAGAGGTAGTTGTGAAAATTTTTCAGGATAGCACTTTTATTAAAGGGGATAAATTTAGAATTCTAAGCCCTGATTTTACCGACACTTTACTTTTTACAGGAATTTATTTGCATCAGGAGAGATATTCTTTGGCAAAAGGGAATTATAAGGTCTTTTTAGAAATATTTGACATCCATAAGGACAAAAAGGTTTATAATTTAGACCTGCCCCTTGAGGTTGTTCTAGGGGGAAATGATGCTTCCATCTCCGCTATTACTCTTTTGGATCATCACGAAGTTGCAAAGGAGAATAGTCGTTTTGCAAAATCTGGGTATGATTTGTTCCCAATGGTTAATTCAGGTTCCTATTATTTCATGGAAAATATGAATAAAATTTCTTTTTATACTGAAGTATATAACCTCGATAAGGTTTTAGGTCAGGATTCTGCCTATGTGCTAAAACAGTATATTGAAAATAGAGCAAATGATAAAGTAAGTTTTAAGCATTCCTCCATTAAAAAGAAAAGTGCCCAAGGAGTTCAACCCATTTTATCTGGCTTTGATATAAAGGATTTACCAAGCGGCAACTATAATTTAGTTATAGAAATTTTAAATAAAAAGTTGCAAACGGTTGTAGAAAAGAAAGTGGCATTTTATCGGAGTAATCCTTCTTTAGCCATTTTGGCTGAAGATATTATGATAGCTGATTTAGCTGGAACCTTTGTATTTGACATCAATAATTTCGACACCCTTAACAAATACATTAGCTACCTATTCCCCATTAGTGATGAAAGAGCTCAAATGTTCCAACGGAATTTAATAAAGGAAAGGGACGTAAAAAAAATGCAGAGTTATTTCCATGCCTTTTGGAGATCGATAAACCCATCCGATCCTGAAGGACAATGGAAAAAATATCATGAAAATGTTAAGATTGCGAATAAATTATACCATACAAGACTTTATCAAGGATACAGAAGCCAAAGAGGTAGGGTTTTCCTTTTGTATGGTAAGCCCAGTTTAATTGAAAGAAGCCCATTTGAAACTGGAGCGGTTCCATGGCAGGCCTGGCAATACTATACCTTATCTAGCCCCTACAATGAGGTAATCCAAACCAACAAAATTTTTGTTTTTGCAGAATTTGATATGTCTACCAACGATTATGAATTGATCCATTCTGATGCTTATGGAGAATTAAGTAATAGAAGGTGGCAGTTTGATTTAACCCAAGGAAATTACGGCCCCGGCAGTAGCCTTGATCAAAACAGTGCTCCCATTGGAGATGGATTTGGGTCTAAGCTGAACAATAATATTATAATGCAAGGCCGTACCAATCGCTAAAAACAGGTAGTTTTGCACCATGATAGGATATTACCTGGCCATAGGTTTTGGAAAATTGATTTCTTTTCTCCCCTTCAGGCTTTTATATATTTTTAGTGATTTCCTTAAGTTTTTAATGCAAAACGTATTAAAATATAGAAAGGCAGTTATTGAGGAAAACTTAAAAAAGTCATTCCCTGAAAAAACAGAGGAAGAAATTTCAAAACTGAGATCTGGTTTCTATTCTAATTTTGCCGATTTATTGGTAGAATCCTTTAAATCTCTGAGTGTTTCTAAAAAGACCATGGAAAAGAGGTTTGTTTTAAAAAATCCTGAAGTTTTCCAAAATCTATACGACAATAATCAAGGAGTAATAATGGTAATGGGTCATTACACGAATTTTGAATGGACAGCCATGTCCATCCCTTTATGTGTTCCTAACCCTTGTTTTGCTGTATATCATCCTCTGAAAAATAAACGATTCAGTAAAAAAGTTGTGAAAATTAGGGAGCAATTTGGCTTAGAGCTTTTCCCCATGGAGGAGACCTATCCTTTTATGCTTAACAATGAAGCAAAAGCTCCTCTTTATGTTTTTATGGCGGATCAAAGTCCTCATAAAGGAAAAATAAAATACCGCAGCCCATTTTTAAATCGTGAAACTCCTGTTCATTTGGGAGTGGAAAATCTTTCTAAAAAGTGTAATCTTGCCGTGGTATTTATTGATATTGAAAGAGTGAGGCGGGGATTTTATGAAGTGACAGCTCATTTATTATTTGATAAGCCAAATGAAACAACTGGGCATGAAATTACGGACACCCACGTTCAAGCCTTGGAAAAATTGATTAGAAAAAAGCCACAAGATTGGCTTTGGAGCCACAAAAGATGGAAACATGCCTAAAGAAATAGCAGTAGCCGTACTCAATTGGAATGGTGCTGCCCTACTACAAGAATTTTTACCCTCTGTATTAAAACACAGTTCTCATATCGCAGAAATTTATGTGATTGACAATGCCAGTACTGACGATAGTATGGACGTACTTGAAGAGGAGTTTCCATCGGTAAAAACAATTACCATAAACGATAATTTGGGCTATGCTGGTGGCTATAATGCTGGTATAAAATTAATTGAGGAAGAATATATTGTACTTCTAAATAGCGATGTTGAAGTTACAGAAAATTGGTTGGATACCCTCTTCAAACGCTTTCAAGAGGATCCAAAATTAGCAGCTATCCAACCGAAAATAAAAGACTATAAAAACAAGGATTATTTTGAATATGCTGGGGCTGCTGGTGGTTTTATTGACCGACTAGGTTATCCATTCTGTAGGGGTCGATTGTTTTATAAACTAGAAGAAGATAAGGGGCAATACGAAGATTATAGGGAAGTATTTTGGGCAACCGGTGCTTGTTTAATGGTGCGAAAATCCATTTTTGAAAAGGTTAAAGGCTTAAATGAAAAGCTTTTTGCTCACATGGAAGAAATTGACCTTTGTTGGAGAATTCACAATTCGGGATATAAAGTTGCTTGTGATCCAAAATCCGTTGTTTACCATCTGGGTGGGGGGACATTAAACAAACTTTCTCCACGAAAAACTTATTTGAATTTCCGAAACAGTCTTATTATTATTTTCCTTAACCTTCCCGGTGAAGAAGCTTTTAAGAAAATTATGAGTCGCCTACTTTTAGATGGTGTAGCTGGTGCAAAATTTCTATTGGAAGGAAAACCAAATCACATGTTTGCAGTAATAAGAGCTCACATTTCCTTTTATAGAATGTTGGCTGGACTATTTAAGGACAAGAAAAAACTGAGACAACGTCCTATGAGTCATTTGGCTGGCATTTACCATCACAGTTTAGTTTGGGATTTCTTTAAAAGGGGTAAAACCATTTTTTCCGACTTGGAATTAAAAAATATAAAATCCTATTTCAAATAATCGGAAAGAAAAGATTCGATTCCCATTCGATATCCTTCTAAACCAAAACCGATAATTACACCTTTGGCATAAGGCGAAATATAAGAATGTCCCCTAAAAGCTTCCCTTTGGTGCACATTACTGATATGAACCTCCACAACGGGAGTTTCTATAGCCATAACGGCATCACTAATCGCAATTGAAGTGTGGGTGAAAGCTCCAGCATTTAGTACAATCCCATCCACCTTCATTTTCTGGATACAGTCAATAATTTCTGGTTCTGAGTTGGATTGGAAATATTGAAATTCTATTTCTGCGTATTTCTTTTTTAATCCATTCAAATAATCTTCAAAAGTAAGGGAGCCGTAAATTTCGGGTTCACGTGTTCCTAAAAGATTTAAATTCGGACCATTGATAATTCCTAACTTCATAATTACCGTTGTAAATTATGGCCCTAAATTAAGCCTATTTCATGAACTGGTCTCAAGGAATAAAAGACTTTAAAAATTACCTCAAACTAGAAAGGGGACTAAGCCAAAACACCATAGATTCATATGAACTGGATTTGGAGAAACTCGCCCATTTTTCGGATGAGGATAGTTGGATGCCTTTGTCTTTGGATTTTGATGATCTCCAACAGTTTGTTCATTCCCAAGCCAAAAAGGGTATAAGTGCGAGATCCCAGGCGCGATTTATTTCCTCTTTTAAAAGCTTCTATAAATTTTTATTGTTGGAGGATTATTTGGAAACCAACCCAACAGAATTGCTTGAAGCCCCAAAGCTTGGAAGGAAACTTCCTGATTTTTTAAGCAAGGAGGAAGTAGATAAAATCATCGCCTCCATTGATATGAGTAAAAATGAAGGTCACCGCAATAAAGCCATGTTTGAAATATTATATGGCTGCGGATTACGGGTTTCTGAACTCACAGATTTACGCCTTTCCGATTTGTTTATTGAAGAACATATTATTCGTGTTACCGGAAAAGGAAATAAAGAAAGGCTGGTGCCCATTAACGATTACGCCATAAAAATTTTAAAGATTTATTTGGATGAAGTCCGCGTTCACCAAGAAATCCAAAAAGGACAGGAAGATTTTATTTTTCTAAATCGCCGAGGTAAAAAACTAACAAGAGCTATGATTTTTACGTTGAGCAGAAATTTAGCAGAAAGCGCGGGAATAAAGAAGAAAATTTCACCACATACTTTCCGCCATAGTTTTGCTACCCACCTTGTAGAAGGCGGTGCAAATCTTAGAGCGGTACAAGAAATGTTAGGACATGAAAGCATAACCACCACTGAGATTTACACGCATTTAGATCAGCAATATTTAATGGAAACAATTATGAGTTTTCATCCTCGGAGTTGAATTGGTTTAATAAACCAACAAATCCTCCAAATCTTTAGCCCAAGTGTTAGCAGGCAAAAAGCCATCTTCCAAAATTTGAGCAAATGGAACAGGAGTATCTAAACTTCCAACCCTTTTTACGGGAGCATCCAAAGCTTCGAAACAATTTTCAGTAATCATCGCCGAGATATCCGAAGAAATTCCTCCAAAAAGACAATCCTCTTGTAGAATTAAAGCTCTTCCTGTTTTTCGTACGGAATCAAAAATCATTTCTTCATCCAAGGGCATTAATGTTCTTAAATCGATAAGGTCAGCTGAAATTTCTGGATGTTTTTCCAAATGGTCTAGCGCCCAATGAACTCCTTGTCCATAGGTGATTATACTTACCGTATTCCCTTCTTTAATTTTTGCTGCTTTGCCTATTGGCAGATTGTAATAACCTTCTGGAACTTCGCCATAAACACTTCTATACAATGCTTTATGCTCAAAGAAAATCACTGGATTTGGCTCCTCAATGGCACTAATCAACAAACCTTTTGCATCTGCTGGAAAGGCTGGATACACTACTTTTAAACCAGGTGTATGGGTATACCAGGCCTCATTACTTTGAGAATGGAATGGTCCGGCAGCAACTCCTGCTCCCGTAGGCATACGAATTACAACATCTGCCTTTTGCCCCCATCTCCAATGAATTTTTGCTAAATTATTTATGATTTGTGTAAACCCTTCTGTAGCGAAATCTGCAAACTGCATTTCCATTACAGCTTTGTGTTTTTTAATGGCTAATCCTAAAGCAGCCCCTACAATTGCCGATTCACAAATGGGAGTATTTCTCACCCTATCCTTTCCAAATTCCTTAACAAAACCATCGGTGATTTTAAAAACACCACCATATTCGGCAATATCCTGACCCATAATCACCAATTCGTCAAACTTTCGCATGGATTCCTTTAAACCATCGCTAATCGCATCAACGAGTCTTATCTTTTTTAATTCTTTGGACGGAAGAATCACCTCCTGCTCAAAAGAAGCAAACAAATCTCGCTTTTCATTTTCAGCATCAAAAACTATATCCTCCTCTTCAAAAGACTGATTGAAGGCATCGGTAATTTCCTTTTTAAAGGATTCTGTTATTTCTTCGTTCATTTCTGGACTAAGAATTTCCTGATCCAACAAAAAGCCTCTGAAATTTTCTACTGGATCTTTTTTAGACCATTTATCTTGAAGTCCATCTGGGTAATATTTAGTACCAGAAGCTTCTTCGTGACCTCTCATTCTAAAAGTTTTGCATTCCAAAATAAAAGGGCCAGGTTTTTCCCTCATTTCTTCAGCAATGGATTGAATCCCATGGTAAACATCCAAAATATTATTACCGTCAACACTATTTCCTTTTATTCCATAACCAATAGCTTTATAAACAAAACTCTTAGCTCTAAACTGTTCCTTTGAAGGAGTAGACAATCCCCATTGATTGTTTTCTACTAAAAATATTACCGGCAAATCCCAAACGGCCGCAACATTTATGGCTTCATGAAAATCACCTTCACTTGCTCCACCATCTCCAGTTACCACTAAGGTTACTTTCTTTTCTTTTTTAAGTTTTGAAGCCAAAGCAATCCCATCTGCAATCCCCATTTGTGGACCTAAATGGGAAATCATGCCTACCAAATGATGCTCATTACTACCAAAGTGAAAAGATCTATCTCTTCCTTTTGTAAATCCATTGGCTTTACCTTGAAATTGGGAAAACAAACGATCCAAGGTAATCCCCCTGGTGGTAAACATTCCTAAATTTCGATGCATTGGAAGAATATATTCATCCTGATCCAGCGCCAAAGCCGCACCAACGGAAATAGCTTCCTGACCAAAGCCCGAAAACCATTTGGAAATTCTCCCCTGCCTTAGGGCAATCAACATCTTTTCTTCAATCAGTCTGGGCTTTAAAATGGCCTTATACATTTCTAACAATTGCTCGTTGGATAAGCCCTTTCGCTGAAATTTCATATACGATTAATTAATGGTCTAAAAATACCACATTTGCAATGTTTACTTTACACGAAAAGGAATAAATTCGCATCGTGTCAGGTAAAAAACTCGCTTTCATTATCAATCCAATTAGTGGTACTAAAAATAAGTCCGCAATTCTAAAACAAATTGAGAAAAGAATCCCCAATTATGTTTCAGAATATGAAGTTTTTTATACCCAAGGTCCATCTCATGCAACAGATTTGGCTAAGGCTGCTGTAAAATCAAACACCGATATTGTTATTGCAATTGGTGGTGATGGAACCGTAAACGAAACAGCCTCAGGACTTTTACATTCTAATACTGCTCTTGGAATTATACCGATGGGATCGGGAAATGGACTTTCTCGTCATTTGGGAATTCCTACAAATGTTGCAAGAGCTTTAAACTGCCTTAAAAACAGTGAAGTTTTTAAAATGGATGTTTGTACAGTAAACGGCAGTCCTTTTTACAATGTAGCAGGAATTGGCTACGACGCTAAGGTAGCCCATGATTTTGCGAAAATGGATAAAAGAGGTTTTGGAAGTTATTTTAGAAGCATTGTTAATCTTTGGTTTAGCTATAAGCCAAAAACCTATCGACTAAAAATTGACGGGAAAGAACTGGAAACAAAAGCCCTAATGGTGAGTTTTGCAAATGGTTCACAATTTGGGAACAATGTATATATCGCTCCAAAGGCAAAGCTTAATGATGGTTTAATGGACATTGCCATTCTAAAAAAGTTTCCAGATGTTGCTATTCCCCTATTTGCTTATCAAATCTTTAATAAAAAACTGGATCAATCCAAATATTCAGATATGTTTACTGCAAAAGAAGTGTTTGTTGAACAAAAGGGAAAAAGGATTCATTTAGATGGTGAGCCTTTTGAACTAGGAAAATCTTTACATTTTAAGGTTTTGCCAGGTGCATTGAATATCTTAGCACCCAAAGAATTTATCAATGAGCGACAATCAAAATATTCCATCCCTGGATCTAGCGGATTTCCTTTCGGGAAACGACAGTGAAAAACAAGCATTTGTAAAAGCCCTAGGCCAAGCTTATGAAGAAATTGGATTTGTTTCCATTAAAAATCATGGACTGAGCGAGGCTCTGACTTCCAGTCTTTACCAAGAGGTTCAGAACTTTTTTAATCTAAACGAAGGGCAAAAGGCGGAATATGAAATTGAAGGATTGGCCGGTCAACGTGGATATACTTCTTTTGGAAAAGAACATGCAAAAGGTAGGAATACGGGTGACTTAAAAGAATTCTGGCATTTTGGTCAATATGTAGAAGATAATGATCCAATAATAAAGGAGTACCCTGATAATGTATTGGTTCAGGAATTACCGATATTTAATTCCGTTGGAAAGGAGGCTTATCAGACTTTAGAAAAAGCTGGGCAATCTATGCTAAGGGCGATTTCCATTTACCTTGGATTGGATGAAAATTATTTTGATGCTAAAATCCATAATGGAAATAGCATATTGCGTCCAATTCACTACCCTCCTATTGAAGGCGAACCAAAGGATGCTGTACGAGCGGCAGAACATGAAGACATTAACCTCATTACCTTATTAATGGGCGCTAGTGCTGATGGTTTGGAGGTAATGAATAAACAAGGAGAATATATAGCTGTTACTGCTTTGCCGGATCATATTGTAGTAAATGTTGGGGATATGTTGCAAAGGTTGACCAACAATAAATTGAGAAGCACCACTCACCGAGTAGTAAACCCTCCTAGGGAAAAATGGGGGCAATCTCGTTTTTCAATTCCCTTCTTTTTACATCCAAGATCTGATATGTCTTTAAATTGTTTGGAAAACTGTATCGATGAAAATCATCCTAAAGCTTACAATGATATTAGGGCTGGTGGATATTTAAATGAAAGATTAGCTGAAATAGGTTTGAAGAAATGAGCAAAGGAAAAAAATTAAGCAGTCTGGAAGATTTAGGTGGTTTTGTATATAGCACCAATGAAAGTTTTTCGCCGGAAAGTGAAGATGTAGAAAATGATATTCCCGCCTCGGAACAGAACCTTGAAGCTCATTTGGAAAAAAAAGGACGTGGAGGAAAAGTGGTGGTCATTATCAAGGGATTTAGGTCTCTGGAGGTGATGGAGTGGTCTCTTTAACCTCCAAAAGAAAACAAGACAAAGTCACACTTGCTCCAGTTACAGATAAAATGTACACTAGAATAGAAACATCAGGAGAGTCCTTTGAAATATTTGGTCTTGTTCCTACGTTTTCTCTAAAGCTATCAACGATAGCATCTTTTAAACGAAGTGATTGAACCATTGAGTTTTTAAAAAACTTAGATGCATCTTTATCAAAGAGCGTAGAAATTTTAAATGTTTGGTTCACAGAGAAGATGTGGTGCCACCACTTGTCTTTTGCCATGTTGAAATGTTCTTCATCATCCATAAATTTATACTGATGAATTTCTAAGAACACTCTACTTGCAAGTCTCGAATTTAGAATAACTTCTACAACACTCCAGTTCTTTGCTTGAAATCTAAGTCCACCAATAAATTGTTGAAAGTTAGAGCATTGAAAAGACTTAAGCTCTTCGAGTAAAAGCTCTTCCATTCCTGTTGGACAAGAAGCGAAGAACCATTTTTGATCTTTCTTAATTCTATTATTTGTTTTATTTTTAAAGTCTTTTTTCTCTTTAAAATTTCTTTTCTTATTGTTCATTTTAATTCCTGTCGTCCCAAAATAATTTGGCCTTATTTAAAAGTTCTGTATAACTATTGGCCATTAGGGGATTCAAATTCCCTTCTTTAAATCTCTTAATTCTCCAAAGAGCGATTGAGAGAAGTCCAACAACGATAGCTGTGTTTAAGTTTTCTTTTTCTACCTGAGGTAGTTTTCTAACTTCTTCATAACCTTCGAGGTAAGAAGTAATTAGAGATTTATTTATTCTGCCTTTTTCAAGGCATGTTCCCGATATCGAAATTCC
>CAKZNE010000100.1 GCA_937129395.1 uncultured Cryomorphaceae bacterium
ACAATTCATAAGGCTGTAGAGTTAATTAAAGAACATTTAGATATTCCAATATTGCTTTTTCCTGGGGATGAATATCAGTTTACTCCATTAGCAGATGGAATTCTATTATTGAGTTTATCGAATTCTTTATTTGGGCAATATTCTAAATTGCCAGATCGAGGGGCGGTATGGAAAGTTTTATTTGAGAAGCATGATGGCCCCAATGTAACTTGGAGTCTTGATCAAATTACTTATTCCCAAGACAGTATAATTAATGGGGTGTCGTATAAGTTTTTAAAAGGTTACGGTGGAAACCCCTTGCATGGAAACTTTGGACTATTTGAGGACACCCTCCAAAAAAAGGTTTATTTAAGGTTTTTGAAGCATTCAATTTGTTGTGCTCCGGATTCTAACTATTTAATTTATGATTTCTCCATGGGTATTGGTGATTCAATGAAGGTTGAAAGAATAGGCTTGCAATATCCTATTTATTGGCATGTAATTGATACTGGTAAAATTTTGGTAGACGGACAATGGCGAAACTATTTGGATGTTTATTCTAATGGAATGTTAGGTTTAAAATCCGATAGATGGATTGAAGGTATTGGCAGCCAATTACTGATTACTAGGCCGCTTTTGCCTCTTTTTGGTTGGGAAATTAGATCCGAGTTAGTTTGTTTTCGGGATTCCAGCCAAAGGGTGTTTTATGAGCCTTTAAAAAATATACACCCTGAAATTAATTGTTCAGGAAACCTTGGCCTTGTAAACATCGAGAAATCCAACACTTTTATTTACCCTAATCCAGTCACAGATTTGTTAAGTATTGATCTACCGGAAAATGAAGGGCCTGTTGTGATTGTCATATATGATTTTTATGGAAAGAAGTTAGGAGAATATAATAAGCTAGGAGATTCCTTTTTTTTAAATCTGGATCATTTTGACCCTGGCCCGTATTTATTAAAAATCACGGATAATTTTTTTTACTCTGAACAATTAATTTTTAAACTATAAACCTCATGAAATTCTACTCTACTGTTATTTTATCTCTCTGCCTATTTTATGGATATTCTCAAATTGGTCAATTCAATCAAGTAGAATATCAAATTTATCAAAAGAAGAAGTCAGAATATTACGATTCCTTAAAAACTAATAATATCCCCCTAAAAGGTTCTGGTTTTAAAAATTTTGAAAGACTTAATATGGATCAAAGCGCCATAAATTCTTTCGACAAAAGCTTTTCAAACATTGATGGGGGCTTTGGGATATTTAGTATTTATAGTAGCTCCGAAAGTTCCATTAGGGTGGATCGTTAATTTCTTGTTGCCATTAGATTTTCAAACCAATTAAGGTCTTCATTTTATTAATCTCATGAAGAATTTTCATTTTACATTGCTCTCCCTTTTTGTCGTTTGGCTCCCTTTACAAGCCCAGAAATTAACGGTTCTTACTAAAACAGACTCCATTTCAATTCCTTACGCACACCTAATATTTTATAAAAATGGAAAAGCTATTGGCGGAACTTATAGCAACGAAAAAGGAATTGCTTTTTTGGATTTTAATGATCGATTGGATTCCATTAAAATATCAAATATTCTTAGCAAACCAGCCGTAATCGATGGGTTCAATTTACCTGATTCTGTGTATTTGCTTGAATCCAAAACTATTCTGGATGAGCAACTGGTTTATGCATCATCCTCCTCAAATCCTCGTTTTTTAGGCTATCGCAAAAAAAGAAAAAAGTCTTCTTGGCTGGTTTCAACTGGCATAGAAATAATAACCCTTATTCCCAATTCTTTTAAGGAAACCCGAGAGCTTGGAAGTTTCATTTTCTATCTTAAAAAAGGCAAGCCTAATACCTCACCTGAGTTAAAAATAGTATTCTACAAAAATAATGATGGTTTTCCAGGTACTCGATTGCCTTATGAAAAAATAGTAAAGTTAGACTCGATAAAAAAAGGTAAGGTTAGGGTGGATTTCTTAAGTTCTCATATAATCATTCCAAAGGAGGGTGTTTTTGCTGGGATAGAATGGATGGGCTGCATTAAAGATCAAAACCTAATAGAACACAAAGGGTCCTCGGAATGCTCTAGAGGAATTCTTTGCAATAAAGGTCAGCTTAAAAACACATCTGTCACCTATATCCGTGAGGTATTTCAATACCAAAATTGGGAAAATATTGACGAAAGAATAAACTTCCCAATTATTCCAATATTTGGCCTTGAGGTTTATTGAGACTTGATGGGGATAAAGTCAAAATTACGACTTGTCCCTAGGCCAAGAAACACTTCTGGAATGAAGTAATTCAATTCACAATTAAATTATTTGTTCAAAGATGACCTCCAATTTTTTGCAGCTTATTAGGAAAGGTGGCAAATAAAAAAAGCCGATCTTTTCAGATCAGCTTTTTTCCGTGCCCCGGGCGGGACTTGAACCCGCACGGCCTTACAGGCCACAGGATTTTAAGTCCTGCGTGTCTACCAATTCCACCACCAGGGCGGCACTCTCTTGAAATAAAAACCCCTTTAATTAAGGGGCTTTATTTGCTTTGAGCGAGAAACGGGACTTGAACCCGCGACCCCGACCTTGGCAAGGTCGTGCTCTACCAACTGAGCTATTCTCGCGATTGGGACGGCAAATGTAATAAAAAGTAATTTCATGCCCCAAATTTTAATCGCCAATTTTCCTCTTTATTTCACTTAATTTCATCAAGGCTTCCACTGGTGTTAAAGTATTAATATCCAACTCTTTAATATCCTCTCTGACACTTTCAAGAATGGGATCATCCAATTTAAAAAAGCTTAGTTGCAAATCATCATCCGACTTTATTTTTTGCTTTTCTTCGGTTCCCCTACTCTTTTCCAGACGTTTAAGAACGGAGTTGGCTCTGTTAATCACCAAATTAGGCATACCCGCCATTTTTGCTACATGAATTCCAAAACTGTGTTCGCTTCCACCCGGTTTTAGCTTTCGCATAAAAATGATATTCTTTTCAAGCTCCTTTACACTAACATTGAAATTTTTAATTCTTTCAAAGCTTTCCGCCATTTCATTTAATTCATGGTAGTGGGTGGCAAATAAAGTCTTAGCCCTATTTGGGTGGTTATGGATAAATTCGGCAATGGACCAAGCTATAGATATCCCATCATAAGTACTAGTTCCTCTTCCTATTTCATCCAATAAAATCAGACTTCTGTCGGAAAGATTGTTAAGGATACTCGCCGTTTCATTCATTTCTACCATAAAGGTAGATTCCCCTTCGCTAATATTATCAGAGGCACCTACCCTCACAAATATCTTATCAACTACACCCATTTTCGCCGAGGACGCAGGGATAAAACTTCCCATTTGAGCCATAAGCGTAATCAAAGCTGTTTGTCGTAATAAGGCCGACTTTCCAGACATATTAGGACCCGTAATCATTAAAATTTGCTGGCTGGATTTATCCATAAAGGTGCTATTGGAAATATACTCTTCTCCAAGAGGCAGCCTTTTTTCAATAACCGGATGTCTTCCTTCTTTGATGTCTATTTCAAAATCGTCATCCATTTCAGGGCAGACATAATTGTTTTTTGAGGCCGAAATGGAAAAGGACAACAGACAATCAATCTCCGCCAAAACTTGGGCATTTACCTGAATCAAACTCAAATACTCTGCACAATCCTGAACCAAATCTGCATAAAGCTGCCCTTCAATGGCGAGAATTTTCTCTTCTGCTCCTAAAATTTTATGTTCGTATTCTTTTAGCTCTTCGGTGATATATCTCTCCGCATTTACCAGTGTTTGTTTTCTAATCCACTCCTCAGGCACTTTATCTTTATGGGCATTTCGCACTTCTAAATAATAGCCAAAAACATTGTTGAATGCAATTTTAAGGCTTGGAATTCCAGTCGCTTCACTTTCCCTTTTTTGAATGGACAGCAATTTATCCTTACCGCTTGTAAGTAAATCTCTTATTTCATCCAATTCCTTGGAAATCCCTTCTTGAATTATTCTTCCTTTCCCAATTGCAATAGCAGGATCTTCCACCAAGTACTTTTTGAGTTTATCTAGTAATTTTTGACAAGGATTAAGTCTATCGGCTAATAAAGAAAGCTTTTCAAACTTTTTGGGAAGACATAGCTTCCGTATTTCATTGGAAAACTCCAATGCTCTACTAAGCTGTTTTAATTCTTTTGGATTTATTTTTCCGATGCTGAGCTTAGAAACCAATCTTTCTAAATCATAAATATTTTCCAGGGCTGTTTTTACAGACTCTCTTAGCTCCTTGTTTTTTAGGAATTCATTTACGGTAGCCTGCCTCGATTCTATTTTGGTTTTTGACTTTAAAGGAAGAGCCAGCCAACGCTTTAACAACCTCCCGCCCATTGGACTGCTGGTGTAATCGATTACATCCAGTAAAGAAGTCCCTTCTGAGCTGTAGCTATTAAATAATTCCAGATTACGCACAGTGAACTTATCCATCCAAACAAACTCATCTCTCTCAATTCTACTTATATGAGTAATATGATTTAAGCGATCGTTTCTTGTGTCCTTTAAATATTGAAATATTGCTCCAGCTGCAATTATCCCCTTTCTTTTATCATCAACCCCAAAACCTTTTAAGCTATTTACTTTAAAATGATTGCTGAGAATTTCTCTTGCGTATTCCTCTTGGTAAAGCCATTCCTCTAAGGGAAAGCTATAATGTTTGGAGCCGAAAAATTCTTGGTATTGTTTTCTTTTATTTTTTGAATATAAAATTTCACTTGGATTTAAACTTTGAATTAGTTTCTCCAAATACTCAATTGTACCTTCAGCAATAAGAAATTCACCAGTAGAAATATCACAGAAACTTATTCCATGCTGGTCCTTTTCCAAATAAATGCTGGCCAAAAAGTTATTGCTCTTTGGTTTTAATACTTGATCGTTAGTTGTAACCCCCGGAGTAACCAATTCCGTCACCCCCCTTTTCACAATCGTTTTGGTCATTTTAGGATCTTCCAACTGATCACAAATGGCTACTCTTTGTCCCGCCCGAATTAATTTTGGCAAATAGGTTTCAAGGCTATGATGTGGAAAACCAGCCAATTCGATATGGGCTGCAGATCCATTTGCTCTTTTGGTAAGAACGATTCCGAGTATTTTACTAGTCTTAATTGCGTCCTCCCTAAAGGTTTCATAAAAGTCACCCACCCTAAACAATAGCAGTGCTTCAGGATATTTTCCCTTAATTTGGTTGTATTGTTTCATTAAGGGGGTTTCCGCTACTTTTTGTGCCAAAATTCATTTTATTTTTGAAGTCCCGCTAATATAAAAATAGCCCATGAGAAAATTGAGAATGAGCGAACTTAATCGCCTAAGCACAGCCGAATTTCACGAATCCGAAAAATTCCCTATTGCTGTTGTTTTGGATAATGTAAGAAGTACCCTTAATGTGGGCTCAGTTTTCAGAACTTCCGATGCCTTTCGCTGTTCTAAAATATACCTCTGCGGACTTTGTCCAACTCCAGAACAACCGGAAATGCGAAAAACCGCCCTAGGAGGAACAGAATCTGTGGAATGGGAAAAAGTAGAGGAAACTGTTGAGGCCATTAAAACCCTAAAAGAAAATTCCTACACCATTATTGCAGTTGAACAAACAATAGGTTCTATTCCCTTACAATCCATGAAAAGTAAACCAGAGGAAAAGCTTGCGTTCGTTTTTGGTAATGAAGTAAGCGGTGTAAGTGACGAAGCCCTGGCTCTTTGTGATTATGTGGTAGAGATTCCCCAATTTGGAACCAAGCATTCCTTAAACATTTCGGTGAGCGCTGGAATTGTTTTATGGAAAGCTTTAGAGTTAATTATCCACTAAAAGAATTAAAGTCTTTTCTGAAGTTTAGCCGTTAAAATACCATTTCCATATTCACCTTCCGGTTTAAAATCTGATCTTTTTAAATTGGAATAAATTTTACCAGCACCTCTGCTCTTCAATCTTTTTTTGTCCAAAACCTCAAATCCAGGAAAATAGCTTTCAATAAAATCCCATGGTAATTGTTGTGGTTCTGTAGGAGTTGGGTATTTGTGAATATCCACAATTAACAGGAAAAGGCCACCTGGCTTTAGCACCCTTTCAATTTGCTTGCAGGATTCCTTTAGATCCCCAACGTGATCTAGTGAATTAAAAGAACAAATTACATCGAAAAATTCATTGTCAAAAGGCATATTTTCCACATAATCGGACACGTAGGTCATTTTATGCTTAGATGCCCCCAAACCCATATAGGCATTTGCCAATGGATCCAGACCAATTCTTTGTTCGGCCTCTTCAGCCCATTCCAAGGAACCTCTCGGGCCACATCCAATATCTAATATTTTTTTTCCTTTATAGAATTCTGATTTCAGTTGAAAATAATCTGTGTAAAAATATTCGTAGTGCTCATTTCCAAAAGGCTTATCTCTTTTTTTGGTGATCTTCCAATAGGCCAGTTCAAAAGCTTCTTTAAACTTTACAGCTAGTTTGTTTCGGTAAATGTTTTTCAGCATGAGCTTGGAAAGGGAATATTTAGAGGCTAAAATAATCCTTCTTTTAAATAAATTAAAAAAAGGTTAAGTCAAAAAAAAAGGCCATCAAAATGATGGCCTATTCTGGTTTATAAAAAACCTATATTTGCAAAAATTCTGAATACGAAATATGAGCAAATTAGTCATTGTAGGAACCGTAGCTTTTGATGCTATTGAAACCCCTTTTGGAAAAACAGATAAAATTTTGGGTGGTTCTGGAACTTTTGTAGGTTTA
>CAKZNE010000101.1 GCA_937129395.1 uncultured Cryomorphaceae bacterium
AGCAATGGCATTGCTTAGCGGCTCAAGAAAGGAATCACTAAGCTTCATTTCTTTCAATTTCATCAAAATGTCATTGGCGGCCTCCACGTCCTTTGAGGCTATTAAGGCCAACCCTTCTCCTAACAAGTTATTAATTGTTGTTTGAATATCACTTACATCAATAACGCCACTGGTATTCACCCGAAACCACTTTACGGCGTCCTCATAGTTTTCCTGCCTATAGTAGCTAACGGCCCTCAATTCAATTGCATTCATGGTAAGCGATGAATCTTTGGGGAAATTCTCCAGGGTATCTAGCACTTGTTGATATTGATCTAATTCAAAATAGGCCTTTGCCTGATAGAACTTCCCCTCAGGGCTTGATGGATGTTTTTCTGAGAAGTCCTTCCAAATCTTTGCCGCCTGCTCCAAATCACCAGCCTCATACATGGCCATTCCTTTCATAAGCCCTATTTCTTCAAACCGAGGATTGCCTTCATTTATCTCATTCCAAGCATCATGAGCCTGTTGAAACGACTTAATACGATATGAGATTAAACCGACATACCAGTGCACTTCATCATATAAAAGAAAATCCGATGAAACCTTGCCAAACTCTTCCAGACTGACCAGATCATTCTCAAGGTCATAGCAACACCGACCTTTTATAAACTGAACGACATCATGTAATGGAGGAAAACCGGAAAAATCGGTGTTATTAAGAATTGAATAAGCTTTTTTACTATCCCCACGCTTAATTTCTGTAAAGGCTTCTCCTAAAGGAAAAACTTCTGGCAAATTAGAGCTCTTATAATATTGCTGAAAAATTGTTACTGCATCATCAAACCTTTTTTGATTGGTTAAGACCATTCCCAAATAAAAACCCGCCACATCTTTCCAATCCGGGTGGTCAACAAGTCTTAAGGCAGCCTCTGCCTCCGAATTTTTCCCCTGGACCATAAAAATGATCCCCGTTCCTAAAATTCTCAAAAAGGCAAACGTTCCCTTTAACGATATTTTTTTGAATGACTTAAGGCTTTGTGAAAAGTTCTGTTGAACTAAATAGGACATTCCAATGCCGAATAAACACCATTCCTTTTCATGTCCTGACTGATAAATATCCTCAAAAATCGTGTTAGCCGGTTCAAATTCAAATTTTATTAATAACGAATACGCTTCCCTTAATTTAGCTTCAGCATCAGTACAATCTTCTGCATTACGGCTCCTTTCAAAAACAGACCCTATGAAGGAGCAGATAAATGGAGAAAGATCAAAATTTGTTTGGTCGTAACTCTGTTCAACCTGCAGCATAAAAAGTACAACCCTTACACACGAAAACCTTGAAGTTTAAAATCCTCTGCATAGATACCCCATTTGGCGAGGCTTCCCTTGTCCCCCCTGCCCTTTCCTTCTAGCTTTATTTAGGAAAGGGAGATCATACCATGGCAGAGAATATCTTTGAAAAACTGAAGATCGGCCGCATTTACGGCACGGTCTTTACCCAAACCGGGCCTAATGGAACCTTTCATACCATTGACCTTGCTTAATCCCTCATAGAACTACGCAGGAAGCATAAAGTTTGATCTTAGGCGCTCTACTTGTTTCCATTAAGTTACCCATCAGAGTATTGGTAGATCCAACCGCCGAATGGCACAAGAAATCGTTTCTCTGAAACCAATTGAGAATTTAGTTCATAGCCAGAAATAGTATCGAGCTTAACTATTTGACTTTAAATATAAATTTTGAGAATTATTATATCGTACGATATAATTGTCTGCAAGCTTATGAAATCTAATCCCACAAAGGAAACCTACGACGCCCTCTCACGGGCGCACCAATTTTTCAATAGATCCTTATTTCAAAAATCCTTGCCCCCATGTGTTATTACAGCCCTAGACAGCCGACGTAGTCCTGCATGCTTCCGCCTGAAAAATTGGGAACATTCAGCTAAAGAAACCGTAACGGATGAAATTTCCTTCAATCCCATCTTCTTCAAATCGCAATCAATTGAACAAATTTTATCCAATCTTGTTCATGAAATGTGCCACCAGCAACAACATCACTTTGGAAGGTCCGGTAAACACGGCTACCATAACAAGCAGTTCAAAGGAATGATGGAAGCCGTTGGACTTCTTACTTATGATATTTCTTCTGAGCTGGGAAAGGGGACCGGATACACCGTGTCTCATCGTATTGAAAAAGGGGGACGTTTTGAACTGTCCTGTAAAAAACTCCTCGATCAAGGATTTACCATTCCATGGCATGCCCGCATCTTCCCTCGATCCAAAAATCAAATAGTAAAGGCTGCAAGCAAAACAAAATTTTCCTGTCCAACATGCGATCTCAATGCCTGGGCTAAACCTGCTGCCCAGTTAAAATGTGGCCACTGCGAGAGTTATCTGATATCTGCTTCAGAATGAACATTATCCACGTATAATTTTTCACCGAAACTTAACCGCGAGCACACAATTTACTGCTCCTATCCCCAGCGCTTTACAGCCTGAACAAGAGTGTCCCTTGAACACCCATATTCCAAAGCCATATCCGCCACAGTAGATTGGCCAGATTGAATTCTGTCATGCGCCAGGATGATTTCCTCCATGGTCAGTTTGTAGGGACGACCGATAT
>CAKZNE010000102.1 GCA_937129395.1 uncultured Cryomorphaceae bacterium
CAAACTACTATCCAATCAATTAAATAACTTTTTCCATTAAAATCTTGGGCGAAGGTAGCTTTGCTTTCACTGTAGAAAAAAGCGATTTCTTTTGTAGGAATGGCTTTGATCTTATCTCCGATTTTCACTACAAACCTTTCTTTAAATTCCTGGTTTTGAGAAGAAAGAAGATTTTGAAGTTGGGCAAAATCAAAGTTTGTTTCGTGTTTTATATCTGTTTTGCTGTAATGACTTTTATATTTTTCTATAGCTTTTTCTAAATCTTCGGGGTCAATGGGTTTTAGAAGATAATCCACACTATTCAGTTCAAAGGCTTTGATGGCGTATTGGTCGTAGGCTGTGCAAAATATTACTGGGGTTTTTACTTCTATTTGCTTGAAAATTTCAAAACTCAACCCATCGGCTAATTGAATATCTAGAAAAAACAAATCGGGTTTAGGATTGTTTTGAAACCAGTTTACTGCGGATTTTATAGAATCAATGTTTTGGAAATACTCTGCTTGGGGGTAATGGTAATTTAACAATCGAACCAAGCGATCTGCGGCAGGTTTTTCATCTTCTATGATTAAAATTCTCATGCTTGTTCTTCCATTTTTAATATTGGCAATTCAACCTTGTAGTTTTTTCCATCATCTTGTATTTTCACCTCCTTGGCGCACAACAAACGGTACCTTTCCTTTATGTTTTCTAGACCTACTCCTGTGCTACTGCCATCTTCTATCACCTTCTTTTGGATGGCATTTTCTACCTTAATAAAATTTGCATTTACTGAAATCACAATCTTAAGTGGATTGGCATTTGAAATTTCATTATGCTTTACAGCATTTTCCAATAATAATTGAAGAGATAATGGCGGAATCATTGCTCCTTCTGGAATTTCCTTTTTCCACTCCACTTTTAGGTTTTCTCCAAAACGCAATTGTTGTAATTTTAAATACCGATCTGCAAAGTCAATTTCCTTTTCTAAGGGAACCAATTCTTCTTTTTGCACCTCCAATACATAGCGGTAAAAACGAGAAAGTTGTTGGATGAAATCTGCCGCTCTATCGGCATCTTCGTAAACGATATTAGACAATACATTCAAAGAATTAAAGAGAAAATGAGGGTTTAGCTGATCTCTCAACATTCTATATTTTCCTGCAAATTGTTCCGCTCTAAGTTTTTCGGCATCAACGGCTGCTTGCCTCCATTCGAACAAAAAAGCTCTACTCATAAAAAAGGCGGTTAAACAGTAAGCGATTAAAACTGGGATTAAAACATTTCTAAAAATAAAGTCCCATGGAATTTTATCCAATGTAAAATATCCATTGCTCCAATGAAAAATAAATGTGAGAATAAAACTAACTGCTGAAGCGTAAATCGTAATTACCACAATATCCACCATCAATCTTTTTCCTGGAGCTTCAAACCAAGAAATTCTATTTCCAACATACTCCTCCAACCAACTAATACCTCCACTTAAAGACGTTGACAAGGAAAAAGAATACAAGATCCCCTTCCAAACTCGCCCCAACCCTTCAAAGCTTGAAAAGCATATTGGACAAAACAGAAATGTGACCACAATGGCAATAACTAGGTTAATCAAAAGGAATTTAATCAGACCCTTTTTGTGTAAAGCCGTATTTGAGATTTTAGCCATTTTAAGATTTCTATCTAAATAAGATTGGACGAACATAATAAATACTATTGTTTGTTTTGCTTTTCGCATGAATTAACCAGTTGTTGGGCAATTCCATTTCCCCATGATGGTTGAATACCAGTGTCCGTTTCTTTGGCATAACTCGAAAGACTTAGAGTAGCAAGTCCACAAGCCTTTTCCGTTCCGGATCCGAAAAATTGAGCCATTCCCATTTCCATTCTCGCCATCATCGCCAATGCTCTGGGATTTGTTGGGTCCATATCTAAGGCCTTTCCAAAATTCTGCATCACCAGCGGACTTAAAGCCTGACCTCTAGAACCAGGATCCGCGGACAATCTGGCCATATCTATATATCCCAGTAAAACGGTAATCTCCACGTTATTTTCAGATAATTCCGCTGCTTTGTTTGCACGTTCTTTCGCTTTTGCCAAATAATTATCTCTTTGATTTAAATCCAGGCTATCCGAAAAACTTAGGTAAACATAAGTCAGACCTGAATAATACAATGGCAACCATTCATTACTTTCCTTTTCTGAAATTCTGTCGAATAGGTTGGCTGTCTTTTGTTTTTCCTCAAGTCCATTATTCTCCTGCATCATTTTCAATGCCTTTTCCATTACTTTATAATAGGCCGAATCTTGGGCGCTTAGAGTGAAGCTTAAGCTGATAAACAATAGAATAAAACTGATTTTTAAGGTTTTCATAATTGGTTTTTTATTGGTTTTTTATTGGTTTGATATTATAAATTGTTTAATTGGTTGGCTGTTTTGTCTTTGGATAAAGTGAAAAAGACCCCGATAAAAAAGAACCTTTTCGCACCTTGTAATATCGGTGCTGAGGCAAATTTTCCATCACCATTAGCTTGATTTGAATATTGGTATCCAAATACATTTTCCCTTCCCAACACATTGGTACAAGCAAAGTGAATAATTAGGTTTGGTTTAGGTAAATAGCTCCAGCTTAAACTCAAATTACTATAGTCCTTCGCTCTAGATTCCTGTTCACCAGCAAGGTTTGGATTATCATAAGTTAAACCATCGTTCCAAGACCAGCTCCCTCCTATTTGAGAATTCAATTTGTTTACAAACTTTTTGGCGACTATAGAAGCCGAGTGATTAGGGGCAAAAGAAGGTTGGATAGCTGTTGTGTAATTACCATATTTTCTTTGGCTGTTTACAAAAGAATAGGTCACCCAATAATCCCAACCTTTAAAAGTTGCATTGTCTCTATAAAACAAATCAAAGCCTTGGGCAAATCCGTCACCACTTGTATTGGTTTCTTGATTGGTAGTGCTGATTAAATTATTGTAATCCTTGTGAAAAGCTTCAAATCTGAAAGTATAACCCTTTTTCGAAAATTGGTAATTGGCTATAAAATGAGTAGCCCTAGCGTCGTGCAAATCATTAACTAAAACTTTCTTTTCCTTCGCTTGAGGCTGATAAAAATTTCCATAGGCCAAAGACATTTGTGATTCTGGAGAAAACTTATAGGCCGCGGAAGCTCTCGGGCTAATGTGAAATTGCGAATTCAGACTATTATGCTCCAATCTTATTCCACCTCGAAATACAAATTGATCGCTGAAATAATAATCTCCTTCCGTAAAAGCTGAAAATAAATGATCCTTGTAATCCCGGCTTAAATCTTCTTTAATTAGGCTCTCACTGTATTGGTGGCTAATTCCTTCTAAACCAGAAACCAAACGAAAACGATCTGTTGCAAAATAATTTCCTTTTAGTTTTAGATGGACTAAATCCGTTTTCCTTTTTATTTGGAGGCTATCAATATTAATTTGATCCGTATTTCCAGAGTAGGCAGCTCCAGCATCGATGGTCCATTTTTTACCTAATTTATCTTTTAGGGAAAGGTTGGCGAAATTATAGGAATTATGGATGTCTATATTACTTCCTCTATTTGTTTGGTCAATCCCTTTTTGCCAAATGTTAAACCCCGCATTTTGATGACTTACAAAGGCCTTTAACAATCCATACTTACTGTATTTATTTCTGTACAGAAGCTCCCCGCTAAAATTATTTGGTGCCCTTTCCCAATCAAAATTTTGGGGTACTATTGCTTGATAAGGTTTTAAATCCGTGTAGTTTAATGTTCCCGTAATTGATTGTTTTTCAAAAACTTTAGTATGAGATAAGCTGCCCCCGACTGTCATTAAACTAATATCTGTTTGATCTCTAATGGGTTCATCGATTGTATTTAAAACCAAGGCAGATGAAAGTGCTTGGCCATATTCTGCGGAATATCCACCGGTGCTGAAAAAGGTTCCTTTAAAAAGAATCGGATTAAATCTTGAACGAGTTGGAACACCAGCAGTAGAAGTTCCATATGCATTCCCCACCCGTAGGCCATCAAAGAAAATTGCGGTTTCGGAAGCATCTCCACCTCTTACAAATAATCTTCCGTCGTTACCTACGGTTGCCGTTCCTGGTAATGTAGAAAGCGCTCCCTCTACAGATCCTAAAGCTCCAGCAGTGGTTACAATATCTAAGGGTTTTATTACAACAGACCTTTTTTCATCGCTGGCTTCCATAGCGCCGGCTGTTATGTTTACGGCATTTAAAACATCAATGGCGGTTTTTAATTCCAATCCCAATTGAAGGGGTTTCCCCTCACAAATCAGATCTTTTTCCAAAGTTTTAAAACCTATTGCGGAAACAACCAGAAGGTGACTTCCCTTTTCGCTGGTTTCAAAATTAAACTCTCCATTTATTGAAGATGAAGTTCCATCATAAGTTCCTTTAATATAAACATTTGCTCCCGGGATGGTCTCTCCTTTTGAGGATTTTAGAAGTCCAGAAATTTTGGTGGTTTGACCTTGAGAAAAAGAGGTGGAAAAACTAAGAATTACTAAAAAAAGAAAGGATAAAAAAGGCTTCATTGGTTTTGAATTTGATTCGAAAGTATAGGGCCGGGCTAGCTTTGCCAATAAAATATTACTGAAGTGTATTATTTCAATACTGAAATGTAGAATGTTAAGAACAAAGCATTTGCCTTATATTATTGTGGTACTGAAATTGTATCTTTGTCCCAATGAAAATTATCAAAACATCCATTCCAGATTTAGTAGAGATTGAGCCTACAATTTTTGGAGATTCGCGTGGTTATTTCTACAGTCCTTATCACAAGGAAGAGTTTCATAAAAATGGAATTACGGTGGAGTTTAATCAAGATAATCAGTCTAAATCCAGTAAGGGCGTTTTACGCGGCTTGCATTTTCAAAAACCACCTCATGCCCAAGGGAAATTAGTCCGAGTTATTGCCGGTGCTGTAATGGATGTAGCTGTGGATATCCGCAAAGGTTCTCCTACTTATGGTCAACATCATACGGTACTTTTAACTGAGGATAACATGAAGATGTTTTGGGTACCCGAAGGTTTTGCACATGGATTTTTGACTTTGGAAGACAATACAATTTTTAGTTATAAATGCACCGGATTGTATAATCCTTCATCTGAAGGGAGTGTTTTGTGGAATGACAAGGATTTAAATATTGATTGGGGAATTGAAGATCCTCAGTTATCTGGAAAAGATATAATTGCTCCTACTTTTAAAGAGCTAGAAACCGAATTTATATTCAATGACTAAATTTCTAAGAATTATTGGCCTTATGGCTTTGATCGTGGTAGCTGTAAAATCACTTTCCTTTTTCACCTACGATTTCTCGGATACGGATGATAAGGGTTATCAAGAAGCTTTTAATAAGGATTATGCTATTTATGCTTTGGATTTACCTGAAGATATTACCCTTGCCGGTGAATATGTCCCCTTTGAAGATCCGGATATTTACGAAAGATTTGACCGTGAAATGTTGGTGAATACCTATTGGCAATCCCAAACTTTATTGTTTTTCAAAAGAGCGAATCGTTATTTTGAGATCATTGAACCTATTCTAAAAGAGCATAATGTTCCAGACGATTTTAAGTATTTGTCATTAATAGAAAGTGGCTTTATGAATGTGGTATCTCCCGCTGGAGCTGTAGGTTTTTGGCAAATTCTAAAATCTACCGGAAGGGAATTTGGACTTGAAATAAACGACGAAGTTGACCAAAGATATGATGTAGAAAAATCTACCCATGCGGCTTGTAATTATTTAAACCAAGCACATTCTGAATTTGACAGTTGGATTTTAGCGGCAGCCTCCTATAATATGGGAATTAGCGGTGTGCGTAGGCAATTAAAAAGACAAAAGGCGAATAACTATTTTGATTTAACCCTTAATTCCGAAACCGCTAGATATGTTTTTAGAATCTTAGCGATTAAAGAATTAATGGAGAATCCGAAAAAATACGGTTTTAATTTTCGTAAAAAAGATTTGTACCAGCCTATTCCTACCAAAACTATTATGCTAGATACAAGTGTTTCAGATTTTGGAAAATGGGCGAATGATATTGGTATCAACTACAGAATCTTAAAATACCATAACCCGTGGCTGCGTCAGGAATACTTAAAGAACTCTTCGGGTAAAAGTTATGCTGTAAAAGTTCCTAAAAAAGGGCATTATTGGATTGATGAATTGTTGATTAAGCAGGATTCAGCCAATCATCAAAAATCTTTGGATAGCACTCAATTAGGAGAAATTGAAGCTCCCAACAAATTGGCATCGGATAGTTTAGTTGCTAGTCCAGATACCCTACATTAATCCCCTAACAGACAAAGCTTTTAATGGAAGAACTAAATCTTCTTGAAAAAAACGAAATTGAGGTTTTAGGCGCTAGAGTGCACAACCTTAAAAATATTGATGTTACCATTCCTAGAGACCAATTGGTGGTTATTACAGGCTTAAGTGGTAGCGGTAAATCTTCCTTGGCCTTTGATACTATCTATGCCGAAGGACAAAGACGATATATAGAAACCTTTTCGGCCTATGCTAGGCAGTTTTTAGGGAATTTGGAAAGACCCGATGTTGACAAGATAAATGGTCTTAGTCCTGTAATTTCCATTGAACAAAAAACCACATCGAGAAATCCACGATCTACAGTTGGTACAGTTACAGAGATCTATGACTTCCTGAGATTACTCTACGCCAGGGCTTCTACGGCTTACTCCTACAATACTGGAGAAAAAATGGTGAGTTATACAGAGGATAAAATTCGCGAAATGATCTTGGAAAAATACCAAGGTGAAAAAGTGAATTTATTGGCGCCTTTAGTGCGTTCTAGAAAAGGTCATTACCGTGAATTATTTGAACATATTGCCAAACAAGGATTTGTAAAGGTTCGGGTAGATGGCGAAATAGTGAATGTAGAAAAAGGCATGCGCTTAGATCGCTATAAAAACCATGATATTGAAGTAGTTGTAGATCGCTTAAAAGTTGATGGTGAAGATATTGAAAGGCTGAAAAATTCCATAACAGTTTCCCTTCAACAAGGAAATGGTGTAATGATGATTTTGGAACATGGAAAAGATACACCACAGTTTTTTAGTAAAAACCTGATGTGTCCCAGCATTCATGCCTATCTGTTAGCAACAGATTTTTGTCTGCTAATCACTCTATCGATTCTCCTTTTATTTTCTTGCTGCAATAGGGAAGGGTATAGGTTCAGGAAAATATTCGGAATCATCATGATCAGGCCGAATATCACACTGACAGTAATGCTTTGATAGATAGCCACAATCACCACAAACCCGAATCCC
>CAKZNE010000103.1 GCA_937129395.1 uncultured Cryomorphaceae bacterium
TCATCACTTCCTTTCCAATAAACCTCGTATATGTCCAACATAGCATAACCGCCAAAACCATTTTCACTTTTTACAGCACAACAGCTTCCTCTTCTGTGAAATTTCAGGGTTTCACCATTCGGGCCCCTAAGGGAATTAAGGTATCTTCTTTCATTGTTTGGCCCTTGGCTGTTTTTTACGCCTCCAACTTCAACGGCCTTTTCAGGTGAATATCCATAGTTAGGGTCCGTACTAATTGCCGTTATAAGGAAGCTGCCATTTCCTTTTTTGGTTTGCGAATAGTTCTTTGTTGGATACTTGGTTAAACTGCAGGCAGATAGCATTATCAAAACCAAAGGTAGAAGAGCTTTATTGAGCATCATTAGGTTTCATGTTTTAATTGGATTTAAATATAAGCCAAAGGGTTTAAAAAGTGGTCAGGTGTTAAAAAGAAAATAGATTCCGAAATAAGGCGACAAACAAATTAGAATATTGATGACTAACACGACTACACTGGGATTGTGGCTTTTTAACTTTTGAATAATTAAAAAAGTAAATACAAAAAGGAAAAAGGAATAGAATGTTATTGCAACAATAAAACTAATTAGAAAAGGACCTAAAATTAAATAGTCGAATTCCTCAATCCATAGCAAGGGAATTAGAAATACGCCCAAAGCGATAGCGGATCCTAGACAAAGAATAACAAAGTTCCTAAGGGTGACCTTCCAAGCCGGATTCATAAAAGGATTTTTCCAAATTTAATAAACATTATTCTTGGCGTGATGCTCTGAATTGTTAAAGTCAAGCCATTTTACGAAGGCTTGCTTGGATTTTGAATTGGGAAAATTTAGGGCCCAAGCACCTTATTAGAAGCCGTATTTATTGTCATGTATGTTTTTGGAAACAAGTTTTAAAGACTTTTTATTAATAGTGGATAATTTTGTCCGCTATTATTTATATTTGCAATAAAATAGAGCCATTGTTTTCGAAAGCATGTGAATATGGAATCCGAGCGGCAATTTATATTGCAGGTCAATCTGCGCAAAAACGCAAGGTGGGCCTTAAAGAAGTTGCAAAGGAAATTGACTCTCCAGAAGCCTACACTTCAAAAATTTTACAAAAATTGGCAAAGGGTGGAGTGGTGGTTTCCGAAAAAGGACCAAGAGGTGGATTTTCTATTGAACAAGGAAAATTGCAGGGCCTAAAATTAGCCGTGGTGGTAAATGCCATTGATGGTGATGCTATATACAAAGGTTGTGGATTGGGTTTGGAAGAGTGCAATGCCTCGAAACCTTGTCCCTTGCATTTTAAGTTCAAAATAGTAAGAGATAATTTACAGGATCTCTTGGAAAAAAGTAGCCTTATAGAATTGAGCAGTCAGTTGGATAAGGGATTGGGATTTTTGAAACAATAGAAGAAAAACATTTGAATTAATAGTGGACAATTAGGTCCGATAAGCAAAAACTAAAACACAACCGAGTAGGGGCATTGAGAATGGCCTTTACTTCTTGGTACAAAATGCAATTTAACTGAAATGAAAAAAGATATTAATACCATTGAAGACATCAAACTTATGGTGGATACTTTTTATGATTTTGTAAGAAATGATGAATTACTTGGACCAATTTTTAATGAAAGGATTGCGAATAATTGGCCTCAGCATTTAGAGAAAATGTACAGGTTTTGGCAAACTGTTTTACTTCATGTACAATCCTATTCTGGGAGTCCATTTATGCCTCATTCTACAATGCCAATTGACAAAATTCATTTTGACCGATGGCTGCTTCTTTTTGAGAAAACCCTTTTGGAAAATTTTAAAGGAGAAGTTGCTGAAGATGCTTTATTGAGGGCAAACAATATGGCCAAAATGTTTCAATATAAAATAGAATACTACAAAGGTAAAATCCCATTAAAATGAAACTAGTAAAACAACCGCTTGCTTTGGCTTCCACCTTCCTTTGGATAGGGTTTTTAGGAGCTATTAGTTTTATGGAAGCTTGGATAAAGTTTCGAGCCCCTGGGGTGAGTCTCCCCATTGGACTGGGAATTGGAAGGCTTGTTTTTTCGGCTTTAAACCTAATGGAGTGGGTTTTTACAATTGCCATAATTCTAAACCTAATTTTAAGCAAATGGCAATGGAAAAATTGGATAAGCTTATTTATCATTATTCCAATCGTACTACTAATTATTCAATCAATTTGGCTTTTACCAGCTTTAGACGCACGTGCTGAATTGCATATCCAAGGGGAAATCGTTCCTGAATCTAATTTGCACTTTGTTTATGTGGGAATGGAGTTTATAAAGCTAATGAGTTTGCTTTTTTGGGGAATAAAACTATTTAAAACAAGAACAGAATGAAAGACGATCAGCTATTAGAAAAAATTGAGGCCAAATACAATGATCTTGGCGAAAACCATGAAACTTACCTTAAAGGATTACTGCATGCCAAACCCATTAATTATTGGGAATATATTGGCGTAGATACCTTACTGTCATTACAAAATACAAGAACCAATTTTAAAGATGAGGAAATCTTTATAATGTATCATCAGATGACAGAATTGGTTTTAAAAATGATGGTCCACGAAATAAAACAATTGGTTTATGATGATTTCAAAGAAGAAATTTGGATTGATAAACTGAACCGCTTAAATCGTTATACGGCCTTGTTAATCACCTCATTTGACGTAATGAAATCGGGCATGAGTTATGAAGACTACAATACTTTTCGCAGCACCTTAACTCCAGCAAGTGGATTTCAGTCAGCCCAATTTAGACTATTGGAAATTTACTGTACCAGTCTAGGAAATTTGGTGAATGATGAAGGGAAAACACGATTAAGTGAAAACCCCAGTTTAGAAGAATATTTTGAACATATCTATTGGAAGGATGCGGGATACAACCGGAAAACAGGAAAAAAATCCTTGACACTAAGGCAGTTTGAAGAAAAATACCAGAATAGATTTATTTCCCTTGCCAAAAAAGTTCAAACTAAAACACTTGAGGATAAGGTTTTAAAAATGGCTTCTATTTCCGATGCATTAAAAGAAGCACTTAAAAGTTTTGATTTTCAATACAATGTAGCTTGGCCAAATGTTCACCTCCATACAGCACAACACTATTTAGATAAAAAAGGAGAGAACCAAGCGGCAACAGGAGGTAGCGAATGGAAAAAATACCTGCATCCTAAACATCAGCAAAGAAAGTTTTTCCCATTTCTATGGACAGAGACGGAAAAAAACAATTGGGGAGAACAGAAATAAATATCAAAAAAGAAAAAAATGGAATACACTAAAGATACGGTGATAGGGGAAATGGTGGCGGATGATTACCGCAGCGCCGCAGTTTTTAAAAAGTTTGGAATAGACTTTTGTTGCCAAGGAAACCGAAGCATTGAAGATGCTTGTGAAAAAGTGAAAGAGGGTGTTGATGCAAAAGACAAAGATTGTTAATTTTTTAAGATTTAAGATTTAAGATTTAAGATTTAAGATTAAAGGCCTATAAGGCCTTTTTTTTTGTCTGTGACAATGTTACTTCCGATAAAGTGCTTCATAGTAAATTCCCTAAAAAATTGTCGCAATTAAAC
>CAKZNE010000104.1 GCA_937129395.1 uncultured Cryomorphaceae bacterium
AGACAGAAAACTTCAAGAAAATACTCATCATTGGTACCAGTGCCGGTGGGATTCATACTTTAAAGTTACTTTTGGGGGGTTGAAAAAAGAGCTTCCCCTGCCCTATTGTGATTGTAATTCATAGGCTAAAAAATGTAAAAAGCCACCTTACGGAAGTTTTACAGAATTTTACAAAACTCAAGGTTAAAGAAGCTGAAGAAAAGGAGGAAATAAAACCTGGGCATATTTATGTCGCAGCGGCTAATTACCATTTATTATTGGAAGAAGACTTTTGCTTCTCTCTTTGCGTAGATGAGGTAATTAACTTTAGTAGGCCCTCGATCGACGTTTCTTTTGTAAGTTTTGCTCAGGTAGTGCAAAATAATTTATTGGCCATTATTTTAACTGGCGCAAACTCAGATGGGGCTCATGGATTGGCTCAAGTTTTCGAATTTGATGGAGAAGCTTGGGTTCAAGATCCAAATGAAGCTTATGTTGCCTCCATGCCAAGGGAGGCTTTAAGATTAGTACCAAATGCAAAATCAATGACTATTCCCGAGATGTCTTCTAAACTTCGGGAATTTTATGTCTAAATCTATTTTATTTTTTTTAATCGTTTTTTTAAATATTGGCTGTTCAGCCCAAGAAGAGACGAAATTTCGCGTGGCATTTTACAATGTTGAAAATCTCTTTGACATCTATGATGACAGCCTATGTATTGATGAAGAATTTCTTCCAGATGGGGCCAAATTTTGGACGGAAAGAAAATACAATAACAAACTTGGAGCAATTTCTAAAACAATTGTTGGCATAGGAGCTTGGCAAAACATTGGCCTACTCGCTCTTGCTGAAATTGAAAACAGGCAGGTTCTTGAGGATCTTATTTCTCGACCAGAACTCAAAAAACAAGGTTTGAGAATACTCCACAAACAATCACCAGATCGCAGAGGGATTGATGTAGGGATCCTATATGATCCTAAACAAATTACGGTTACTCATACCGAGTTTGTTAAAGTAATGGACCATACCAACCTAAAGTTTAAAACCCGGGATATGGTTTACTTAAAGGGCAGTGTATTTAAAAAAGGGGAAATTCATTTTTTTGCTTGCCATTGGCCAAGTCGGTATGGCGGCCAAGCACGTTCGGAACCAAAAAGGATTTTGGCTGCAACCATCTTAAGAGCAAAAATTGATTCTATCCAAAAAACAGATCCATTGGCTAGAATAATTGTAATGGGTGATTTTAATGATGAATGGAATAATAAAAGTTTGAAATATTATTTAAAAGCTATTCCAGAATCAAATACCAAAAATGACAAACAGCTTTTGAATTTGATGTGTTCTTTGCCCCAAAAATTGGGAAGTCACAAATACCAAGGGGAATGGGCTTATTTAGATCAAATAATTGTGAATCAACGCTTTGCGAAAAATGATTCTGCCAAAATGTATATTTCTGACTTTGGAATAATAAATCTACCTTTTTTGGTAGAAGAGGATGTGAAGTATTTGGGTCTTCGTCCAAAACGAACCTATATTGGCTATAAATACCATGGTGGATTTAGCGATCATTTGCCCATTTATTTGGATATAGTTAGGAAACCTGATCATAATGACAAAAGGTCAAAATAAATTCGCTTGATCACGCATAGTTCCTTGGAATTAGACAAATAAATATTCTTCCAAATTTCCTTATTCATAGGATGTTTTTATAAATCTAATAGAAAGAATTAGGGAGACGAAACTTTTCAATTTAATTCTTGATTTTTAAAATTCCATTGGTATTCTACAATTCTTCGAACCAATCGATTGTAGATATCTTCTTGTGTATAGGGTCGTCTATATTTTTTCAGCCTTTTGATATCTTTTTTAATTTCCTTTTGGATTTCTTTGGGGAATAATGAAGCCTCGAACAAACTTTCCTGGATAAAACGAAGTCCTTTTTTATAATCTGATCGCCAATTTACGTTTCCATTTCTCTGCGCCTCGTCCTTCACATTATAAAGAATCCTCAACATTTCACCAGCAGTATAATTGGATTTCCCTCTAGATGGAACACAATGTTCCCAAATAGAATCAGCTACCGCCGAATAGGCAGAATCTAATGGATCCGAGCTAGAGATGGGATGAAATTTAATAAAATTTTGTTTCACACTTTTCTGGGCAAAGCCATTGAAAACAAAAAGAATGAAAATAAGAAGCAACCATTTTTTATTCATTGCAAAATGTCATTGTCCATATTTTTAGGAAGGGATTGATTTTAAAATCCAAATATAAAGGAATTGCCATTATTGAAATTACAAGAAACAGTCGTAAAAAATAAAACCAAGCCTTATTAGAGGTTCTAAATCCATATGTTTTTGGTTTCGGAATGAATTAATTCCTCTGGAGGCTATTGTTTGGGGAAATAAGGCTAGCATTTCGATTTCTTAACAAATCTGTGAATTAAAAAAGCTTAAACCCAACCTTTTGGCTACTAATTACGATTATTCTTGTAGAACTTTAATTTAATATAAATCAACCATTAATACACTTGTCCATAATTAATTGTTCCATTACTCATTCTGATAAGAATTATAATAGGACATTGGCGAGCAGCGTTGATTTTTAAGTATTTTAGCGAACTGATAAAAAGCAATCAATGAAACACATTTTTTCACTTTTGGCAATTGCCTTAATATTTTCTGGCTGTAAAGATGATCCAGACATTGTTCTTCCCCCCTTTGCGACTGACGGTTTAAGTCTATCTCCAGAAACAAATTCTTTGGTCATTTTAGAATACAATACCCTGAGTTCAAGTTCGGCAAACTCTGAATTAATAAGAGGGAATTTGTTGGATATGTTTCCGAATAATATTGTGACTTTATCCCTTGCCAGTGGCGCTGGAGACCCATTATTTGTCTCCAATGCTGATTCTTTGAGTGATCATTTTGGAGGAAAACCAGCTGGAACATTCCTATTGAATGGTGCCGCAAAATCAGTCCCGGAAATTTTGGCCGCTGTTGATGAAATAAATGATAACATTTCTACTAAGCCTGTTTTATCTGTCGCTCATGCCATGAGCACAAATGATACGGCTTATGTTGCAGATATTTTAATTGAATTTTACAAGGATACAATTACGCCTTTCTTTTATATCGAATCTTATTTGGTTGGGGACATTGGAGCGATTCAATATCCAGATTTAACCCCAGCGCTTGATCTTAGATTAAGTCCTAATAATTCACTTGTTGCCAAGGATGGTCTAGTGACAAAATGGGCAAAGGATTTTTCTAACTCCGACACTACTAAGGTTTTATACCCAGGTGGGAGTACATATATCCACAACGGTATTTTTCTAGGCAATTTCAATAGTAGCAATGTTTTCGGAACTCCTTTAGCCAATTACACAAAATTTGGCGGTGAATATTTTAAAGGAGATAATATTGGACTTAAGCAAAACCCTATTCAACATTACTTTTTAAAATCCGATTACGATCATTTAAAATTCAGCAAGAGTTTAAGAATCGTTACTGTGGTTTGGAGTTGGGACTTTGTTGATCTTGAATATAAATATGTAAACAGTTATATGAACTAAGGCAGCGCCTAAAAATATTCTAAATAAAAAAGTCCCGATACAAAATTTGTATCGGGACTTTTTTATGCCATTTATTAAACTTCTCTTAGGATTTCAATTCCGCGAAGGTTCTCAATCTCATTCTTTCTATATACTCCAAAATATTTCTTAGATTATTCGGAATCTGCGCTCTGGCCTCCACTCTGTTTTTTTGTTTTCCGTGGCTTAATTCAATGTTAACCGAAGGTAGATCACTGATTTGGGGATTATCATATTCAGCTTCCAATTCCCAAAACTTATGCGTGTCAAAAATATACACAATACTATCTAGTTCAATTTCTGAAATTACAACCTGCAGGGTATCATTTGTTCTTGGGTATTTTAGACCATAATAAGACGCAAGTCCATTTTCAACCTTCAATTCATATACAGGGCAGGTCCCAAAACACGCACTGGTTCTTACTCTTAAACTTATTTCTTCTGAAGACGATATTGCTTTATTGGATAATGAACAGGAGGTTGCAGCTACCGAAAGCAATGAGATCAACCAAAAATTCACTTTCCTCATTCTTTATTTTTTTCTTCGGTCTTGGCGGTTTTCCTTTTGCGCTTCTTGCTGTTCCTGAATTTCCTTCATTCTTCGCATGAATCTATTTTCCTTCTTTGGCTTTTCCTTTTTCTCTTTAATTTTTTGAAGGATCTTTTCTTCATTTAACCATCTTCTAATGGCAAATTGCTGTCCAAATGTGATCATGTTTGCAAGGAAGTAGTAATAGCTAAGTCCAGCCGCATAATTATTGAATACCCCTAGGAAAACTATAGGCATAAGATAAACCATATACTTCAACTGTGGGAACTGTTGGTTTTGCCCTGTTAATTGTTGATTCATATAGGTATAAATCAAAGTAGAAACAGTCATTAAAAGTGTAAAGAGACTGATATGGTCTCCATAAAAAGGAATATCAAAACCAAAATCGTAAATAGAATCATAAGTGGATAAATCCGTTGCCCAAAGGAAAGATTGTTGTCTAAGTTCTATGGATGCTGGGAAAAACCGAAATAGTGCAATAAGTATAGGGAATTGGAGGAGCATAGGTATACAACCACCTAAAGGATTTACGCCAGCCTTTTGATAAAGTTGCATCGTTGCTTGCTGCTTTTTTACGGCTTCCTTTCCTTTAAATTTCTCATTTAGTTCATCAATCTCTGGCTTCAAAACTCTCATTTTGGCCATGGATTTATAAGAACTAAAGGTTAAGGGGAAAAGGATCATTTTGATTAGGAGGGCGATAATGAAAATAATCGCACCATAACCTAAGCCGTAGTTCTCCAAAAAGTTAAAGACATTAATAATAAGTCCCCTATTTATCCAACCTAAAATACCCCAGCCTAAAGGGATAAGTTTTTCGAACCCTTGGTCATGTTCTTCTAACCTTTCGTATTTGTTAGGACCTAAATATATCCCGAGTTTCAGGCTCAACTCCCCACCAGTTTTATCCAATGCCATTTTTGAGGCAAAAACTTTGGTGAAATCTACGTCCTCTTCTGGAATAACTTGAGAAATCATTCCAACCTTATCAAAACTTCCACTTTTATTCCACAGAATTGTGGAGAAAAACTGTTGTTTATAGGCGAGCCATTTTATATCTGCTTCTTCTGCTTCATCATTACTTCCAGCAGATAAATAATCCATATCATCTTCTGAAGCAAAGCGGTAATTAAGTTCTGTTACTAGAGATTCTGCTTTTTTATTCTTTTCATGTCTTAGCGTTTTCATCTCCCATGTTAAAGCCAAATCTGAAGGTAAATAATCTCCAAAATCTTTGGAGATCATTTCAGTTTCAATAAGATATTTATCAGGATTGATGTGGTATCTGAAGGATAAACTACCACCATTCTTGGCATTTAGGGTCATAATAACATCGCCGTTATTATCCTTCCTTCCTTTAAAATTCAGTTTGCTTGTACTGAATTTTTTACCATCCGCATTCAAATTCATATCGAATGCTGCATTATGATTAATAAGGTATAGATCTACGCTATCCCAGGTTTTATAATCCTTCAAACGAGCGGAAGTTATTTGCCCACCTTTACTTGAAATCTCTATTTCTAGAAACTCATTTTCCAGTTTGAAAATTTCCTCTTCAGAATTTGAATTAATTGCATTTCCGAAGCTACCAAGATTTGCAAGGGAATCAGAATCTTGCTCAACCAAATCCTTTGAATCCGAGCTTATTTGGCTTTCTAAGGTTTTACCTACTACATTCCCAGTATTTAGAGAATCAACTTGTTCGGTGCTAGCTACCGGTTCTACTTTTGGCTTTGGCTCCTTTTTAAAAAAAGAAAAACCTAAAAGAATGGCTCCAATCAATAGGAAGCCAATTACGGTGTTTTTATCTAATTTTCCGTCTTTCATTATATTATCTAAGATTGAGAATAGCGGATTGCCGCCTCAATAAATTTTACAAATAAGGGGTGAGGATTTGCCACGGTACTTTTGTATTCAGGATGAAATTGAACACCTACAAACCAAGGATGATTTTCAAGCTCTACAATTTCTACCAGACCTAAGTCAGGATTAATACCTGAAGCTTTTAAACCCGCTTCTTCAAATTTTTCTAAATATTCATTATTGAATTCATACCTGTGACGGTGTCTTTCACTAATTGCATTTCTTTTGTAGACAGAATGAATAAGGCTTCCTTCTTTTAGAGTGCAATCACAAGCACCTAACCTCATGGTGCCACCCATATCTTCTACTTTTTTCTGTTCGGCCATTAGGCTAATAACAGGATGGGAAGTTTCCTTATCCATTTCCATTGAATTGGCATCAGACCAACCTAAAACATTTCTTGCAAATTCTATTACAGCAGCCTGCATTCCAAGACAAATACCTAAAAATGGAATGTTATTTTCTCGTGCGAATTTTATGGTTTCAAGTTTTCCATCAAAACCTCTTTCACCAAATCCAGGAGCTACTAAAACTCCATCTAGATCACGAAAATTTTTCTCGGCAGACTCTTCATTCAAATTTTCGGAATGAATCCATTTGATATTTACCTTACACTCATTAGAGGCCCCAGCGTGAATAAAGGATTCTACTATTGATTTATAAGAATCGTGTAGTTCGATATATTTTCCAACAAGGCCAATATTTACAGAGGTTTTGGGGTATTTTAACTTATACAGAAAATCTCGCCAATTTACCAGATCCAAATTATCATCGATAGGTAGGCTTAACCTTTTTAACACCACTTCATCCAATTTTTGATTTCTCATTAAAATTGGAACGGCATATATGGTTTCGGCATCTAAAGATTCAATTACCGCTTCCTTCTTAACATTACAAAAAAGAGCTAGTTTCCTTTTAATATCTTCTCCTAAACTATGTTCGGACCTGCAAACCAATAAGTCTGGCTGAACCCCAGATTCTTGTAATGATTTTACAGAATGTTGAGTAGGTTTTGTTTTTAATTCTCCAGTAGCAGCCAAAAAAGGTACTAGGGTAAGGTGAATCACCAAACAATCATCTCCTAATTCCCATTTCAGTTGACGAACTGTTTCGATATAAGGAAGAGCCTCGATATCTCCAACGGTTCCACCTATTTCAGTAATTACAATTTCAAATTCACCGGTTTTACCTAAAATTTGAATTCTATTTTTTATTTCATCCGTAATATGCGGAATTACTTGAACAGTTTTTCCTAGAAAATCTCCCCTTCTTTCTTTGTCAATAACCGATTGATAAATTCTACCAGTTGTAACATTATTGGCTTGGGAAGTAGGTCTATTTAGAAATCTCTCATAGTGACCAAGATCCAAATCTGTTTCAGCACCATCGTCTGTTACAAAACATTCTCCGTGTTCGTATGGATTTAAGGTTCCTGGATCAATATTGATATAGGGATCAAGTTTTTGAATGGTTACACTATAACCCCTTGATTGCAAGAGTGTAGCGAGCGAGGCGGAAACGATACCCTTTCCTAAAGAAGAAGTAACACCACCGGTAACAAAAATATATTTGGTCGAAGACATAATGATTTTTTCCCTATCGAATAAAACGCGGCAAAGCTAAGAATAATTGAGCGCATAGCCTTGTTATGTTGCTGGAATTAAACCAAGTCTTTTATGATGTCCATTATTTTTATCCCTTCGGCCTCCGCTTTATAATTTTTTACAATTCTATGTCTCAAGATTGGTTCTGCTACAGCCAACACATCCTCGTTATCTGGCGAAAATTTACCATTTAGCAATGCATTTGCCTTGGCTCCTAAGATCAGGTATTGAGAAGCTCTTGGTCCAGCCCCCCAGGCTATATATTCTTGGGTAATGCTTTTTGCCTTATCACTTCCTGGTCTTGTAGCTGCGACTAAAGACACTGCAAAGGAATATACACTATCTGGTACCGGAACTTTTCTGATTAAATCTTGAAATTGAAGAATCTCCTCGATGCTGAGTACTTCGTTTACCTTTTCTATTTTTCCGCCGGTTGTATTTTTTACGATCGATAGCTCCTCTTCAAAAGTTGGATATCCAACTTCGATATTGAACATAAACCTATCCAATTGGGCTTCTGGTAAAGGATAGGTACCTTCTTGTTCGATGGGATTTTGCGTTGCCAATACAAAAAATGGCTCTCCCATTTTATAACTTACACCACCCGCTGTTACAGATTTCTCTTGCATCGCCTCTAAAAGCGCAGACTGCGTTTTTGGGGGTGTACGGTTAATTTCATCTGCCAAAATGATATTTGCAAATAAGGGTCCTTTTATGAATTTAAAATTTCTGTTTTCATCCAATATTTCGGAGCCTACGATATCCGAAGGCATTAAGTCTGGTGTAAACTGTACTCTATTAAAACTCAAACCTAAAGCTTGTGCGGTGGTGTTGACCAAAAGTGTTTTTGCCAAACCTGGTACACCAACCAATAAGGAGTGCCCCTTACAAAGTATGGACATTAAAAGAAGGTTTACAACCTCTTCCTGACCAACCACAACCTTTCCTATTTCTGCCTTTAATTCTCGGATTTTATCACCAAGAAGTTTTACAGTTTTAACGTCATCCATATTATTCTATGTATTGGGATTTTTTAATCCAGCCTCTATCAAATTCGCAAGCGAAGTATTCGTTGTTTACTCGAACATAGGTAGATTTTAATTTTTCCTCTATCCATTTTTGAGTAGCTTCATTTCTTTTTTCTTGAAGGGCTACATTTTGAATAATGTTATAATCGGTTTTTAAATCTGCTCTATGGGGTTCGGTTTTATTGATAAGCTTAATAAGTTTAAATCCTTCTTTTCCATCGGCAGTTCTAAAGAAAATTGGTTCTGAGATTCTACCTACATTTAGTTTTTCTGTAGCATAAAAAATTTCTCTATCCATTTGACTGGTTTCCCATCTACTGTCCCCACTTTGCGGATTCATAGCTAAACCTCCGTTTAATTTAGAGTTTTCATCTTCCGAATAATCTTTAGCAATTTTGGCGAAGGTCACTTTTTTGTTTACAATTTGCGTCCTTAGACTATCAAGAAATTGTTTTGTTTCTTCAAGGTTTTGGCCGGATATTTTTGGCTTAATAAGAATATGTCTTAAATCCAATTCCTCTCCTCTTCGAACTTGTAATTGCACAATATGGTATCCATAAATTGTGGAAAATGGTTCGGATACTTCACCCATTGAAAGGTTAAAAGCTACAGCTTCAAATTCTTTTACAAACTGTCCTCTTTTAATTCCTTTGTATTCCCCACCGTTTTTTGCAGATCCTGGGTCCTCAGAGTACAAAATTGCTAATGTGCTAAATGAAGATCCATTTTCTACCCTCAATCGTAAATCGTTCAGTTGCTTTATTGCTGCGTCTTTTGCCTCCTTGCTTACTTTAGGGTTTTTAACAATTTGAGCGAATTCAATTTGAGAATTAATTAATGGCAAACTATCACTTGGAATTCCATTATAGAAGGCACGAACTTCCGAGGGTGTAATTTCTACATCTGCTGTAATTTGTCCAAGCATTCGTTGCGCAGTCATCTGATCCTTAATAAAGGGGCGCATTTCTTCTTTAATTTCTACAACAGATTTTTTATAATAGGTTTCTAATTTTTGGACGGAGCCAATTTGTTGAACAAATACTTGAATTCGTCTTTCAATGGCTTGGTCTACCTCTTCTTCCCCTACAACTACGCTATCCAAATCTGCTTGATGGAGAAGAAGTTTTTCAAATAATAAATCTTCAAAAATTGTACACTTATCCAATCCGGCATTCGCCCCGCCTTGATCTTGATTGCTTGCAAATCGATTGTCCACGTCAGATTTTAGGACAATATTTTTACCTACAACCGCAACAACTCCATCAACTAATTGCTGAGAATATGCTTGATTGCTAAAAATTAATACAGCCAGCAGGCTTAAAATTTTATTCATTCTTAATAGGTTTCAAATTCCTTTTTGTCTAACGCATCAGAAAGTAAATTCTTTTCCAAATCTGCTAGAAGCTTTAATTTTTTCTTGTTAATGAGAATATTCCTGATAACGGGTTTAATATAATTCAATGGTGCATGTCCATTTTTCAATTTATAATTGAGCACCTCCAGTAAATATATTTTATTTGTGTCAGAAATTTCAAGGAAATTATTATTGGATAAAAGTTGAGTTTGATTGGTGCCTTTTTCAAATGGAATTTTTGCTGCAATCATATCAAAACTTAACCAAGTACTATCCCCTAAAAAATATTCTCTGCTATATTTAATGGCATATTCCCTAAGTTGCTCTCTATCTTCCGCATCTTTTGATTTAAACCAATCTTTTGCCTCTTTTAACTTAGGGGCGTTGGAACTTACGATCATATAGTTGGCCGTAAGAACATTTTCTTTTAAAAGAAAATTCTCTCGGCTGGATAAATAGTATTCTTTGATTTCTTCCTTAGAAATATTGGTATCCAAATTTTGTTGGAGG
>CAKZNE010000105.1 GCA_937129395.1 uncultured Cryomorphaceae bacterium
ATTGCAGATAAGAAATTTCTTCCTCAATGCCTTCAAGCGTCAGGGTATAGGTTTCATCACGATTGCTAACCAGACTGCCATGAGTGGCTTCCTGGATATAAACCAGCGCGACTTCTTCAGCAAGATCGCCTGTATCTGCGTCACGGAAGCTATCTGTGTAAGTTGAATCTAAGCTAGAAGTACTTAAATCAATACAGGGAGATAATAAGGAGGCTAAGTTAGAATCACATCCTCCTGAGGCCTCCAAGTATAAATATTTACCAGCAGAAGTACCTAAGGTGTGGTCCGAAGAAGGACCTGTACTACCAGAAGCTGTTCCTCCACTATTTGTTCTCCAATCGATATCGTCAAAAACAAAATTTGCTGGATTTATCCAACCATTTGCTAAACTACAACTGGTATTTCCGCAGTCGTTTGCAGTTCCACATAAACTGAAATTTTCAAAATCATGGGAGTAAGGAAAACTTACAGATTGACTGGTATAAATGCTAATATTGGAAGCCAAACTGTCGTTGGATGCATTATCATCATCATTAAAATCCGCCCATACGGAAAGAACATAAGAGTTTCCTGTACTAAAGTTTAGGCTGGATCCTGCAAAGGTATAATCCAGTGAATTTCCAGGCAAAATTGTATCGGTAATCGTTTGTGTTACAGTGGCACCATTGTCCAATTTATAGTAAACAGGAAAATTGAAAGCCATATTTTGACCTTGATTAATAAGTCGCGTTGTTACCGGAATATTTGGGACATTAAAACAGCTTGGGCTATAACCAGTTGGTGGAGATAAAATTTGGGATACAAAAATATCATCATCCACAATGCAATTCAAAACACCATTGGCAATCTTCTCAACGGCAAAGGCTCTTCTTCCTGTACCATCTCCATTTGTTCGAGCCGCAACACTATACCATTCATCTGAGGCAAAATTATGAGAGACAGTGGCAAAGGTTGTAAGCGATGTTGTAATCGAATCCATATACATTGCTCCAAGTCTGTATATTACATATTCTGTAGCTCCTCCAACTTGGTTCCAGGTAAGGGTAATGGAATCTGGACAAATACTTGGGAATTGGATATTACTTGGTGTATTTACAATGGTAAATTCCCCAGGAGAGGCACTAGTTTGAGTTCCTCTTGAAATTCTCAATTTATGATCACCACCAACATTACTGGGAACATTCCAATTATAATATCTTCTTGAAGCATTAATATTGCTATTTAAAGCATTCCATGTAGATCCACCATCATCAGAATGTTCGAGTACAAAAGCTTGGTTACCTTCTGGTGCATCCCAACGGATTAATTCAGTTTCACCAGGTACAAATCCTTCTCCACCCATAGGGTAGGTTAGAACAATTTCATCCTGAACAAATTCATAAACGATATAAAATTCTTGGGCACTACCAGGGATGTTTGCTCCATCAACCGTAACGGTGATATCTCCTGTTCCTGGATTTAAAATGGTTACTTGTTCGATGTTATTGATACTATCCCTTCCTCTTGTAGCATTGGCGCTGAGGTTTGCATTATTCGGGGTATGATCTAAAATCCAAGGCTTATAATTGACACCATTTTTATCCACTTCCATATCCAAATCATTTACTAAGGCAAATTGAGCAATGGTAGAAGCAGGAACATCTGGCCAATACAACATTATTCTCGCCTCGGCGGTGTTTGTAGGTACTGGAATTTGGAATGTTTTTGTGGCTCCGTTGGTAATGGTATTTGTAATATAAGATGCGGATTCTAGGGTGGCATAAGACCGTCTTACATTTACCCTTCCATAACCAAAACTAAAATCAGGGCCAGGGTTTCCTAAATCATCACAGGAGTTCATGATTACTGCCTTAAGCAATCCTGTTTTTGGATCATTACCGGCATTCAAATCTCTGTAGGCTTCATAAAGTACAGCAGTTATTCCACCCACACCTGGGCAAGACATGGAAGTTCCAGTTTTGAAAGTATATAAATTAGGATCTGTTGTACTGTAAACACTTGTACCAACGGCAGCAACATCAGGTTTAATTCTACCATCCTCCGCAGGACCCCTTGAACTGGAGGTAGCCAAAACATCCGTGGAATTTAAATTAGCAACAGCAATAACATTTTTCGCGATTTTATGTCCACCTGTCACATTTCCCCAAGTATTACCTGCTCCATATCCACAATTTGATGTACCACTATTACCAGCAGAAAAAACATGGATTAGGTTAGGATTGTCTATGGCATCTTGATCCATTTGGCGAGTGAAATTGGTATAACCAGCATTACAACCATTAGAATAGGAACTAACCGTTACCCTTACATTTCTATTGGTGTAATTTACATCGGCATCACTCAGGTTATCTGGGTAAGATTGGTAAAAAATTTCCGCCCCTGGCGCATTTCCCCTTCCAGTAGGATCAAGATTTCCCGCTCCGAAAATGGTTCCAGCAACATGATCCCCATGATCCCCAGTTGAAGCACCCGCAAGGGGCTGAGTCATTCTGCCTGTATAATCGATATGAGGTCCAATTCGTCCATCATCGCCATGGCCTACCATTACTCCATTACCATCATAAGCTGGTGCTCCAGGATAAACCGACTGTAAAGTGTTTACACGGTGGTCCGTTCTTCCTGTATAGTTTTCGGGTTTACCGGGATCCTCTTTTTCTTGAACATAATAAACAAATGGAAGGCTAGCTATTGCTAAAACCTCACCAGGGTTGATGCTAACTTCAATCAAATTTTCAGATTTGTTTTCTCCAGTAACGGTAAAGTTGTTTTGGATGGAACTAAGAACAGTAGCATGATCCAAACCGGGGTAATATCTAAGCCAAATCAGGGCTTTATTATCTTCTGTAAAAGCCCATTCCGGAATATTTTCAGTAAAAAGTTTTGTAGAAAGTTTCCATTCCGCCTTTAGGTTTATTGCGCTTAATGCCCCTTTCGTTTTAAGAGTTTCAATTAAGTTATTGTCATTTACCTTTAATTTCATTAAAAGGGCATTTTTTGGGATATACTCCAAGGCTTCGTAGGAGTCTGTTTTATCACCAATGCTGATTGAATTAAAGTTGGTGAACTGAACAATTCGATAGATAAAATCTAGATTTTGCTCAAAAGGCGTAGGAATTAAACCTTCTTTCAGACTATTGTTGATAGAGATAGAATGATTTTTAAGAAGAATTTTTTGTTCTGATTGCGCGAACACCGTTGTGGTAAACACAAAAAGAACAATGAACTGTATCCATTTTTTCATAGGTAGCAAATAATTTTAGGGCTCTAATTTACTACGCATTTTAGGAACTCTTGTCCTTCTCCTTACAATTGTTAATAGAGATTGTTTATTAGGTCAATACTAGATTTTAAACATTAATAGGCTCGACCAAAAATGGATTCCTATTTTTGGCAAACGAAAACATAATTATTCCCATCGATGAAGTTCAAAATATTTCTATTATCCTTTTTATCAATTGGTATTTTAAAAGCTCAAACTCAAATGAGCTCAGGGGAGATTCTGCATGAAATTAAAAAATTGCAAAACAGTTCTACCGTTTTGTATTTAGCTGCCCATCCAGATGATGAAAATACAAGAATGATTTCTTGGCTTACAAACGGGGTAGGGGCCAAAACGGCCTATATGTCTTTAACGCGAGGAGATGGCGGTCAGAATTTAATTGGGACGGAATTAGGAGCAAAACTTGGTGTATTGCGAACGCAAGAATTAATGCAAGCCAGAAAAATTGATGGAGGAACCCAGTTCTTTTCTCGTGCTGTTGATTTTGGATATTCCAAAACTTCGGATGAAACAATTCAAAAATGGTCAAATGATGTAATTTTAAAGGATGTGGTTTGGATGATTAGGGAATTTCAACCTGATATTATTATTACAAGATTTCCACCAGATGCAAGAGGTGGACACGGCCATCATACGGCTTCGGCAATTTTAGGAATTAAAGCCTTTAATATGGCTGGAGATAAGGAGGCCTTTCCCGAGCAATTAACCTTTACAGATACTTGGCAACCCAAGAGAATTTATTGGAACACTAGCAAATGGTGGGGAAATGAAAATATGGACAGTCTGGTAGAAAATACGGATGAATATATTGCGGTTGAGGTTGGGGATTACAATCCTCTAAAAGGAAAATCTTATAATGAATTAGCTTCCTTAAGCAGAACTCAACATAAAAGCCAAGGTTTTGGAGTTTCTGTTTCTCGCGGAGAACAAATCGAGTATTTGCAATATTTGGACGGTGATAAAGCTAAAGAGGGGTTGTTTGACGGAATTTCGTCCAAATGGGAAAGGTTTGGTTTTCCAAAAGGCGATAAGGAATTGCAAAGAATCATATCTAGTTTCAATCCTGATTATCCCGAAAGGTCTATAAAAAGTTTACTGGGTTTAAGAAATTCAGCTTCATCAATAAATAATGATACACAAAGGGAATATTTTATTGGGAAAATAAATTTAATAATTACTCAATGCCTTGGTATTCACGTTGAGGCCCTAGCTACTGAAGAATTTTCTAGCCAAGGATCAAAAGCAGATGCGAGTTTGGAATTGCTTTTAAGAAGAGAAGTTAAGGGTGGTTTAAAATTGAAAAAAGTGTTTATCTCCAATCAAATTAAAGAAATGGATGTAGAGCTTATTGCAAATAAACCCTTTTCTGAAAAGCTTGATTTTGAAGTTGGGAAGGCCAATTCACAGCCCTATTGGTTAAGGGCAAGGTATGTTAATCTTTTTGAAATTAGAGAAGTTGGAGATATTGGAAAACCCGAAAATGATCCGGCAATTTCAGCGAAAGTAATTTTAGAATTAATGGGTGAAGAATTGGAAATTGAGGTCCCTTTAAACTATAAATTTTCAGATAGAGTGGAAGGAGAAATAATCAGACCAGTTGTAATTGTTCCTCCTGTAACGGTTTCCTTGGATCAGGAAAATATTATTTTCACTAATCTTCAAAAGGAGAAAGTAGAAATTAGCTTAAGATTTTTTGATTCGAAGGAGGTGAATTTGTCTTTTGAAGCTGAAGGTTGGGACATTAATCCTTCCACCATAAAGCTAAGTGGGAAAAAAGGGGAAAGCCTTAAGCAAACTATAAGCATTAATACCACCGATACGAGCTACAGAAATAATTTAAAGATTTTTATTGACGGAAAGCCTGCCCAAAAATTAAATGAAATTGATTATTCTCATATTGAAAAGAGGATAGTTTTTGAAACCGTAGCCCCTAAATTGGTAAAAATCAGACTCAAAAAAGAGGGGAAATTAGTGGCTTATATTCCGGGTGCTGGTGACAAGGTTGCAGAATCAATTGAAATTATGGGTTATACCGTTGATATATTGGACGAGGATAAAATCCGAAATGGAGATCTTTCAAAATATCAGGCCATAATTGCTGGAATACGGGCCTACAATACGGAAAAATGGTTACCATCTGTGAAGGATGAATTAATGGAATATGTTAAAGGAGGAGGAAATTATATTGTTCAATACAATACTAGATCGAGAGATTTACTTTCCTTAGATATTGGACCCTATCCTTTTAAATTAAGCAGAGAAAGAGTAACTGAAGAATTGGCAAGGGCGAACTTTTTAATTGAAGATCACCCAACTTTAAATTACCCGAACAAACTAGATCTTAGAGATTTTTCGGGCTGGGTGCAAGAAAGAGGACTCTATTTTGCTGGAACCTGGTCTGATGAATATCAGGCCCCAATTGGTTGGGCTGATAAAGGTGAACCAAGTAGAAATGGAGGCTTAATAGTGGCGAATTATGGAGAAGGAGCATTTATGTACACGGGAATTTCCTTTTTTAGAGAATTGCCTGCTGGCGTGCCTGGAGCCTTCCGTCTTTTGGCAAATTTAATTAGCTATTCTTCGAATCCCATCCATGAGTAAAAAGACCTTTTTCAAAAATTGGAACCAACTCTATGCCCTCGTTTTAGGGCTTTTAGCATTGCAAATAGTCATTTATTTCATCATTACAGAATATTATAATTAGTATGAGTGTAATAGATTGGATCGTACTTTTTACAACCTTGTTCGCCATTGTGGGATATGGAACTTGGAAATCAAGAAAAAACCAAGGTCTAAATGACTATTTAAGAGGCGGAAACGATATGAGCTGGTTTACGATCGGCCTATCTGTTATGGCCACTCAGGCTAGTGCTATTACATTTTTAAGTGCCCCAGGTTTAGGTTACGAACAGGGTTTGAAATTTGTACAATTTTATTTTGGATTGCCATTGGCTCTTATTATTATTTCAGCCTTTATTATTCCAATTTATTACAAGTTAAAAGTATTCACAGCTTACGAATATTTAGAAAAACGTTTCGATTTAAAAACTAGATTATTAGCCGCCTTTCTGTTTTTAATTCAAAGAGGACTGGCAGCAGGTTTAACAATTTTTGCCCCCGCATTTATCCTTTCCACTATTTTAGGATGGAATCTACAATTCACAAATATTTTTGTAGGAGTTCTCGTAATTATTTATACCGTAAGTGGAGGGACTAAAGCGGTAAGCCTAACCCAAAAATGGCAAATGGGGGTTATTCTTTTAGGGATGGGATTGGCCTTTGGTATTTTAATCTACAAGATTACTCAATTCACCGATTTTGGTTCCGCCTTAGAAATTGCCGGTTCGGTCGGCAGAATGGAAATTCTAGATTTTGATTTAAACTTAAATGAAAGGTATACAGTATGGTCTGGTTTAACAGGTGGCCTGTTTTTGTCTCTTTCTTATTTTGGTACAGATCAAAGCCAGGTTCAAAGATATCTTACAGGGAAAAACATAAAAGAAAGCAGATTAGGACTGATGTTTAACGCCGTTGTGAAAATCCCAATGCAACTTTTTATTCTGTTTACTGGAGTTTTGGTTTTCATCTTTTACCTCTATGTAAAACCTCCAGTGTTTTTCAATCAAACAGCGCTAGATGGTTTAAAACAATCTGAATACAAAGAGGAAATTAATGCTCTTGAGGATAGACATAGTGCTAACTTTGAGGAAATTCAACAGAAGAGACAAGCTCTTGATGAAGGCCTAACCATCCAAAATTCGGAAGATTTAGAAATTCTCAAGGATGAATTTAGAGGGGCGGTGGATGAAGATGTTGCCATTCGAGCAGAAGTGAAAGACTTATTGTTAAAAGCAGATCCGAATTTCAAGGTTAAGGACACGAATTATGTGTTTTTAAATTTTGTGATGAAATACTTGCCAATAGGTATAATAGGATTAATTATAGCGCTAATTTTTTCCGCGGCAATGTCTTCAACAAGCGGGGAGCTAAATGCCTTAGCAACCACAACATTTGTTGACTTTTACAATCGATTGAGAAAAAAAGAAAGTACGGAAAGGGAACAATTACGGGCTTCAAAATTGTTGACTGTGGTGTGGGGATTGCTTGCGATTAGCTTTGCTTTGGTTGCTGATTTATTCGATAATCTTATTGAAATGGTTAACCTCTTAGGATCCCTTTTTTATGGAACCATCCTTGGAATTTTTCTGGTCGCTTTTTTCATTAAATGGGTAAAAGGAAACGCAATTTTTTGGAGTGCCATATTAGCTGAGGTTTTTGTGCTTATGCTCCATTTTGGAAAGGTTTACAATATTCCATTTTTCAATCTTTTTGAAATTGAATACCTCTGGTATAATGTAATTGGAAGTGTATTGGTAATCGTTTTCTCCCTGATTATGACAATATTTACTACTTCTTCGCCAAGCCCAAAAGAAGTTTAAACTTAATATAGCTAGGGTTTAATTTTTGGTAAAGAGGATTTAGCTTTTTAAAGGATTTCTCCTTTGCTATAACCCATTCATTTTTATCCATTTGTGCTCTAAACAACATTTGAGCAAACTGGTATAATTCAATGTCGTATTTTAATAAATCACGGAGTTCTGCCAACTCTTCTTTGCTCGGCGGGGAAACCTTCTCACGTGCTTCTCCTTTATTTTTCTTTAGGTAGTAAATAATATTCCAAGCCATGGCCTTACCTAAAAGCAAAAGAGATTTATCAAATTCTTCGGTTAAACCGATAACATCAAATTCTTTAACCAAATTTTCTTTGGCGGTTTGCAGAGCTGCTTTAGGGTTGGAGGAAATGTCCTCAATTCCCGATATAAACCGAGTTTGAAGATTATAACCGTATTTGCATTTTACAAAATCTACCAAGTTTTCAATTCCTTCAGGAAGAAACTCAAATTTTTCAGGATGATCGAATGTATATCGATAATGAGAAATTACATGCTGGATAGGATCCCTCAAATAAGTATGATAAACATGGGGGCGGTCGGAAAACTTGTGCATTCCATAGCGAAAATGACCCATCACAACCCGTAATTCAGGACGATCCTTGAAGCCATTAATATTATCCTTTTGGGTATAAATCAAGGCTCTTTCAGATTCGTCTTTATGCCTTCTTCTTACAATCCCCTGCAGACTTAAGCCAGCCGTTTTTGGAATGTGCATAATATAAGGAAGAGGTCTTTGCATGGTGCGAATTTATGAAATCTGTTTGGGGTGAAAAGGGCTGTGGAATTTATTTGTTTTTTGGTGGGGATGAATGTCGGCCCTTCGAGTTCCTCAGGGACCTATCGCTTATTCAGGGACCTATCGGTTAATCATGATGCATCATTTTCTTTGGGGCTTTGCTGTTTTATTGGATACTATTGATTTTGTTTTTAGATTGTTATACGAAAAATTACTCCTCTTAATATTGGGTAATCATTCATATTCTCGACCCAACACCCGGCCTGAGGCATTCGAAGGCCGATTTGATTATTAAAGTTAATTGTTGTCTAAAGAAGTTTCATAATGTGAATTAGCCCCAACCAATCCGAACCACCATCCAACACGCGACCTGAGGCACTCGAAGGCCGATTTGATTATTAAAGTTAATTGTTGTCTAAAGAAGTTTCATAATTTGTATTAGCCCCAACTAATCCGAACTACCACCCAACACGCGGCCTGAGGCACTCGAAGGCCGATTTGATTATTAAAGTTAATTATTGTCTAAAGAAGTTTCATAATGCGAATTAGCCCCAACTAATCTGAACCACCACCCAACACGCGGCCTGAGGCACTCGAAGGCCGCGAAGGCCCCTTATAATCCAAACCCTTATCCCGATAAGCAATGGACAATTCAGGTAACTTTTCTTTAAACCCTGCGATCAAAGCCAATTTCTTTTCTCTTCGCCATTTTTGAATTTGCTTTTCCCTGTAAAAGGCATTTGATATTTTCTGGAACTTCTCAAAATAAACCAGCTTTACAGGAAGTCGGTTCTTGGTATGCTTCGCACCATTCCCAGTAAAATGTTCTTCCATTCTTCGGGCTAAATTTTTTGTGCTTCCGGTATAAAAACTTGAATCACAACATTCCAAAATATACATCCAACCAATAGGCATTAGGGCTTTTTTAAATAAAAAACCAACCTATTAAAAAGGAAAAAGAAAACATGTAGTTTAAAAATGAAGTAGATGTAAAATTCGGAGATTTTTATTTTAGACCCTCAATTAACAGTCGAATAAAAAAACCAAAAGAATTCTCAAGAAAAGTGTGCGAAAAAAAAAATAATGGAATAAGGAAGGAATCCACACAACCAAATATTCAACCCAACCAAACATTTACACAAACAAAACAAACATTAAAAAAAACCCAAAAGATCAAATGTCAAGGTATTCTCACACAGGTGGCTGAGGAACTCGAAGCCACAGGCTGTCTACAAAATACCTTTTCTCATCTTGAAAATTCTTCAAAACCTTAAAACCACTTCTTTTTGCTAATTCCTGAATTTGATCCAAATCATACTTTTTTGAAATTTCCATATGAATAGCCTCCCAGGCCTTGAATTCATAGGACTTCCTGAGGGTTTTAATCTCTACAATTTGGGCAACCTTACTAATAATATAACTACGAGCTTCCCCCGTTTTTGGATCATAAGTAGGATAATGTTCAAATTGAGCTAAATTAAAATTGGCTCCTAATTCGGTATTCATTCTTTTCAACAGATTCATATTGAAGGACCTGGTTATACCCGTCTTGTCATTATAAGCGTCGAGTATAATATGTGGATTTTTCTTTAAATCAATTCCGCTAATAATTTTGTCATCGTCGTTTAATATTCCATTAAGTTGTGAATAAAAGTCAAGCGCCATTTTATTGGAAAAATTCCCAATGTTCCCTCCTAAAAAAAGTAAAACCTTTGGTGATCCATCAAGCTCATTTAATTTTTCAAGGGCTTCAAAATATTCATAATTAAGGGGATGGACTTTAAGTTTTGGAAACCTAAATTCTAAATCACTTTTTAACTCATTTAACACATCAGCTGAAATATCAATTGGGAAATATTCAAATTCAACATTTTGGTCCGAAAAATATTGAATAAGTATTTTGGTTTTTAAACCGTCTCCAGCACCTAACTCCACTAGATTAAACTTCCCTTTTGTTTGGATAGATTCTAAAATTTGCGCTTTTTGCTTTTCGAAAATCTCAAATTCACAATCCGTTAAATAATACTCCGGCATTTTCATAATGTCTTGGAATATTTTGTCCCCTTCTGCATTATAAAAGTATTTTGAAGAAAGGTTTTTTGGGTATTCCCCTAAACCTTTATCTACATCTGTTGCGAATTTTTCAAATGCTGAATTGCTTGTCATTTTCTTTAGAATTTTATTTTTTAGCTAATCTCAATCCTGTGAACTGCCACCTTAAATGAGGGTGAAAAAAGTTACGGTAGGTCGACCTACTGTGATTTTTTGATGTGGCAATCGAGGCTCCCCTCAAAACCATTTGATTAACCATAAACTTTCCATTGTATTCGCCAACTGCCCCCCTAGGTTTGGAGAATTTTGGATAGGCCAAATAGGCAGAATTAGTCCATTCCCAACGTTGCCCCCAATTAAATAGAGCTGAAGAAACTTCCCATTCCTTTTCAGTTGGAAGTCTCAAACCTTTCCATTCTGCAAAAGCACAAGCCTCATAATAGGAAATGTGGGCGACAGGTTCACTTAGTTTTATTTTTTCCAATCCAGAAAACGAAAACCGAAACCATGCTCCTTGTTTTTTCTCCCAGTATAAAGGACTTTCAATATTATTTTCTTTAATCCAGGTCCAAGCTTCAGAATGCCAGTAATTATGATTTGAATAGCCTCCATCATTCATAAAATCCAAATATTCGCCGTTTGTAATTAGTTTGTTGCTAATCTCAAATTTGTGGAGAAATGTTTTATGTCTTCCCAATTCATTATCGAAGCAAAATCCTTCACCTTTATGTCCAATTTCATAAATCCCTTCATCTACAACAATCCACATCTGGTTCTCGTTTTCAACTCTACTTTCATTAAAACCATCCTTGTATATGGGGTGAAAGGGTTGCACACTTAAAATAAATTTAAGATCCGTAAGTAGAAGTTCTTGATGCTGTTGTTCATGATTAAGCCCCAATTCAAGGACCTCAAATGCCTCTCGTGCTGGACTACTTTGAAGAAATTCTTTAATATGAAGGTCGACGTATTTTCGGTATGCATAAATTTTGTCCAGTGCCGGCCTTGTCATGCTTCCCCTTTTGTCACGAAGCAATCTTTTTCCCACCGTTTCGTAATAGGAGTTAAAAAGGAAATTAAAAGTTGGATCAAATTCCTTGTAATCTTCTTGGTAGACTTTCAAAATAAAGGTTTCAAAAAACCAGCTTGTATGTCCTAAATGCCATTTTGGTGGACTGACATCAATAATCGGTTGCGATAAATGATCTTCAACTGATAAAGGTTTGCACAATTCTTCTGTGTTTTGCCTAATCCCTAGGTATTGATCTAGGAGGTTTTTAGATTCAATCATTACTTTTTACTTTAGAAAATCTTATCATATTTCTCTTTCTTATTGATTCAAAAAGAATAAAAATCATATTATCCGATGGGTCGCCAAGTTTAAAATCCAAATCCCCCGCAGAGTAGGTTCTTAATTCTTATTCAGGAATCAGAAAGGCAAGGCCTTCTAACTTTACCTTTCAAATTGGTTTAAAAAGTTCGATTAGATTTTTCGGGCTTGATTTGGACACGGCTAAATAATTTGAACTCTAAAGATCAAGAATTTATCCATGGCTTAAAAACGGACAGACTGACAATATTTTAATGCTATAAGGAAAATCTATATAGGCTTAGATTTAAATATCAAATGGATTTTACCATTAGCTATTGGATTAGAAATTAACAATGATCCCAATTCCAGGAAGGGGAGAACCGTTACTGCTTTCTAATGCCTTGAGTTGATAATAACTGTTTGTTTGTCCATTTACAGTCCTAGTTTCCGTTAAAGGTGCTCCCGTATTTTTGTCGGTCGCTACTACATAAGTTGGTTCACCATCAATTGCCTGGCCCAGGGCATTTTGAATATCGAAATACAAATTAAGGCTCCATTTGTTAAAAAACCATTTTTTGTCGACCCTTAAATTTAGACGGTTGAAATTATCAAAGCGCAAACTGTTTAGTTGGTTATAATCTAGGGTGGTTCTTTGATTGACATTATAAACATCTACTTGGGCTGAATTAAAATCCGTTGGAGTGTAAGGCGCCCCTCCTAGGAATTGATATTGGGCACCGAGTTCCCAGTTTTTTCCGAATTTTTTACCAAGGGTAGCAGTGATAATATGTTGGTTATCCCAGGCAGAAGGTTTAAAATCCCCATTTTTATCTTCAAATTCACTTTTTACAAAAGTATAAGCTACGGTACCAAACCAACCTTTATACAATTTTTGTTGATAGAGAAATTCCAAACCATAAGCTCTACCTTCGGAACTTGAAGTTGCGGCTTGGTTGCCAATAACTCCAAAATCTCCGCCCAAATTAGCAAGGGTTAAAGAATCTCTCAGCAGGAAGGGGTAATTTGAATAGTCCTTATAAAAACCTTCTAAACTCAGTTTGGCGTTAATGTCCAGATAATAGGTGAAACCAGCCACAAAATGATTTGTTTGAATATATTCCATATCCTGATTTACAGAAACCCCAGAGGCATCCTTAAAACCCAAAGTGGTATAAGGCGGAAGCTGGTAATAGGTATTAATATTTGAATTGAAACTAAACTCTGAATTAAAATTATAAGTAAAAGCCAATTTAGGGGCGAACTGATTTAAAGGATTGGCCATTTCAGAATTAAAATCATTGCCATCCATTCTCAATCCAAAGACTAAATTGATTCGTTTATCCAAAAATGAACGACTAGCGGATCCGAATAAACTGTATTTGTATACACTAAAGTCGGTGGAATAATCAAGGGGAGCTGATTGATCTGGTACTCGTAGATCCTTCGTTTGCGTATTGTATTTTGCCTGTTCAAATCCAAAGCCTGAAGTAATTCTCCATTCACCTTCTCTATAAAAGTTCTCCACTCTCAGTTTGTTTTCAATTTCTTGTGATGAATAGTCTAATAGTTGAAGGGAATCTTCATTATTATTTAAGTATTTAAAAGCTTCATTGTTTAACATAAACCTGCTAAGGATTACATTGGTATAGGATTTTTTTCCGAAGTGGGTGTACTTTGTCCCTACAGAATAATTCCATTGATTATTTACTGGAAGTACTTGAAGTTGAAATCTTTGAGCTTCAGTTTCATTGACATCTAGATTAAGTTTAAATTCATCAACCGCCCCCAATCCCAAAAAGGTAATTTGGTTTTTAGAGTCAATATTATATTTCACTTTTGCTTGGTAGTCCGTGTAAGTAGGTAAAAACGCAAAATCCAATGCCGCAAAAAGAAATTGAAGGTAGCTTCTTCTCACTGAAGCGATATATGTCGTTTTTTCGCTAAGCGGACCTTCAAGGGTTACACCTGCTTCTGAAGAACCAACTTGAAATGTTCCACCTGTTTTGTCTTTCCTTCCGTCTTTTAGTTTCAAGTCCAACACCGAACTTAATCCATTGGCTTTTTCAACTGGAAAAGCACTGGAATATAAATCAACTTCCCTAATGAAATTTACATTTATGAGCCCTACTGGTCCACCGCTACTGCCCTGGGTTGCAAAGTGGTTAATAGCTGGGATTTCAATTCCATCCAGGTAAAACTTATTCTCATTTGGGCCACCCCCACGGATAATAATATCATTTCTAAAATTTGGAGTAGAAGAAACTCCTGGAAGGGCTTGTATCACCCTAGATATATCTTGATTGGCTCCCGGAGTTCTTTGAATTTCATTGATTCCAAGTTTGTTTACCGAAACTGGGCTTTCTGCAATCCTTTCAAATTTATCTTGTATCGTAATATCAATTGCATCGAGTTTAGATGAATTTTCTTCTAAAGGGAAATCCAAAAAGGTAGGCTGGGATAAGGCTACTTGTATTTCAAATTCTGTTTTGGTGGAATAGCCCACGAAAGATGCTATAATATTATAAAGTCCAGGTTCTATTTCTAGGCTGTAGTTTCCATCAACATCTGTAGTAGTTCCGATTTTAGTTCCTTCAATAAGTATGGAAGCAAATGGAAGGGATTCATTGTTTATTTGATCATAAACTCGCCCTGTTATTTTCCCCTTTTGTGCTTGCGCTAGCCCAGAGATTAGCAGGATAACTACAATTATAAAATGTTTCAATTTTCTTAATGTTGGTTAGGCAAAACAAAGAAACCCGAAAACTATAGTATGGTTCACGGATTTCTGCATTTTTTTAAATGATTGATTTCAAATTTCTATCAGCTTAAAGAATCTGGTGTCTATAAGCATCAAGTTTAATGAAAATAAAGAGTAAAATGGTAAAGCCCCAAAGTGAGGAACCTCCATAACTAAAGAAGGGTAGGGGGATTCCAATTACAGGAGCTAAACCAATTGTCATGGCGATATTAATGGTAAAATGGAAAAATAAAATGGAAACAACACAGTACCCATAAACTCTGGAAAATGCCGTTTTTTGCCGCTCAGCAACTTTAATAAGTCTAAAAAAAAGAAGAATAAACAAAAGTATAAGGACAGAGCTACCCATAAAACCCCATTCTTCTCCAACGGTACAAAAAATGAAATCTGTGCTTTGTTCGGGAACAAAATCATATTTTGTTTGGGTTCCTTTTAAAAAGCCTTTCCCATCCAATCCACCAGAACCTATTGCAATTTTGGATTGCTCGGTATTGTAGCCAATTCCTTGAGGATCATGTGCTTTTCCTATCAGAATATTAATTCTATTTCTATGGCGATCCTCTAGGATATTATTAAAGGCGTAGTCAACAATTTGAATAAAACTGATGAAAACCATTAAAGCAAGAATAATTTTCCAAAAGAACTTTCGAATATGACGAGTTACGAAAAAAACTATAATTCCCAATCCGATTAAACCTAGAATTAAATAAAGCGAGTTTATTAATAGGCTCATTATAAATAGAAAAATCAGGCTTATACCTAAAAAAATATAGTTGCCCGATAATCCCTCACGATAAAGAACCAAAATCAGGGCAAAATAAACCAAAGCAGAACCAGGGTCTGGTTGAGGGATAATGATTATGGCTGGCAATAAAATGATGGCCAATCCAATGGCTCGGTTTCTCCATTTTTTGAGGGAAACACCTTCAGAACCAACAAATCTAGCTACAGCTAAAGCCGTGGCAAACTTTGCAAATTCGGAGGGTTGAATACTAAAACCTCCGAAGGCATACCAGGATTTCGCCCCGGCAATTTCTTTTCCAAAAACAAACAAACCTATCAAGGATAAAAGGGAAATAAAATAGATGGGGTAGGCCAGGGCTTGAAACACTTTTCCATCAATAAAAAGAATTAGTAAAACCAGCACAGCGGAGGTTCCTATCCAAATAAGTTGCTTTCCATATTTTTGGGTACTATCCAAAATACTGCTGTTTTCTTCGTTAAAAACGGCAGCATAAATATTTGCCCAGCCAATCAACACCAGCACCACATATAGCAGTACCAATAGCCAATCTATATTTTGGAAAATGCTGTTATTCTCCCTCATCTTTCATTTTCAGGTAAAGGAGTAGTAGGATATTTATCCTCCAATTGTTTTAAATATTCTTCTGAAAGATCACCTTCAAACATTCTTTTTTCCATTTCGGGTCTTGTGATTTTTCCTGTAATGTATAATTCCACCAAAAGACTGGCAATTGGAGCAGCCCATCGACTTCCCCAGTAACCATTTTCAACAATAATCGCAATGGCAATTTTTGGATTTTCCCGTGGCGCAAAAACTGTGAATATGGAATGATCTTGACCATGAGGATTTTGTGCCGTTCCTGTTTTTCCACACATTTCGATAGCCTCCAACCTACTGGCCTTAGCAGTTCCTTTTTCAAAAACATCAAACATTCCATCAATTACAACCTCAAAATGTTTCGGATCTATGCTCGTGTGTTTGGGTTTCAAATATTTCTCCTCATCCACATTTTGGTTCCCGATTTTTTTTACAATATGTGGAGTATAATAATGACCTCTATTGGCAATGGCTGCCGTCATATTTGCCATTTGAATTGGGGTTAAATCCAATTCCCCTTGTCCAATTCCCAAGGAAATAGCCCTTACAGCACGCCAATTTGTTCCTCCATCAATTCCATTATAATAACTGGCATCTGGCACAAAACCGGGACGCCCGGTTGCTAAATCGTTGTTTAACCAATTTCCTAAACCAAAACTTTTTACATGAGCACTCCAGCGATCCATTCCTTCTTGGGTTGGGTATTTTTCTACCACTTCTTTGAAAACAGTACAGAAATAATTATTGCAAGATTTGCTGATGGCCGTTCTTAAAGCAATAGGGGAGTTTGTTCCGCAATGACATGCAACGTGGAGTCTTCCATAATGAAAACCGTGTCTGCAGGTATAAGTGGTTTTTGGACTAAGTACCCCTTCTTGTAATCCAATTAAAGCATTAATTACTTTAAAAGGAGAACCAGGCGGATATTGTGCCAAAAGGCCTCTGTCATAAAGTGGCTTGTTTACACTGTCTATATATAATTGGGTATAGTTTCTTGTTCTTTCCCTTCCCACAAGCAATTGAGGGTTGTAGGAGGGACTTGTTACAAGGGCTAAAATTTCCCCTGTTGAGGGCTCAATTGCAACAATGCTTCCTCTTTTACCTGTCATTAATTTTTCACCTAGAGCCTGAAGATTTAAATCTATGGTACTAATAATGTCATTTCCTGGGATGGGAAGGGTGTCGTATTTTCCATTTTCAAAAGAACCTTTTGTTCTATTGTGAACATCAACCATTAAGTATTTCACCCCAGATTTTCCTCGAAGTTCCAATTCATAGGATTTTTCAATTCCTGTTTTCCCAATTAAATCTCCTTTGTTGTAAATATCGTGTAAATCGAGTTTTAGTTTGCTCATTTTTTAGTTTCAATCTTTAAAATAAATATTCTATTAATCGGAATTCAATCTTAAAAATCATTATCAGTTCGAGTGTCCCTAATAATGTCACCCTGAGTTTATCGAAGGGTTTTCTGTATATCGAG
>CAKZNE010000106.1 GCA_937129395.1 uncultured Cryomorphaceae bacterium
AAAAAAGAAAAAACACAAAAAATTTAAACAAATGAACTTCAAAAAAAAAGAATTAAAAACATTTTTAAATAAAATAATTTAAAAACAAAATTAAAAAAAAAAAAAAAAAAGCCCCTTCTTATGTGAGAAGGGGCTTTTAAAATTTAAATAGGTGGATTACTTTTTCACTATCCTTCTTTGAACAGATAAATCTCCACTTTCAATTCTCAAAATATAAGTTCCTTTAGCAAATCCACTTATATTCAATCGACTGTTAAATTCACCGTTCAACACTTTAGCATCTTGTGATTTCAATATTTTACCTGATAAATCGGTAAGGCTAATTTCCGCCATATTATTTGGGCTTACAAAATTTAGATTCACAATTCCCAAAGTTGGGTTAGGGTAAATAGCCAAACTTCTTCCTATCACGTTTTCACTGAGGCTAATCCCAGTAACCATACTTGCCTGTATTATCGAATCAAGTCCACAAGCTCCTGAGATAGTCAATTTTATATTATATGAACCATCAACTGTATAAGTGTGTGATGCAGTAGGAATGGAAAAAGTAGAACTTGGAGTTGCATCTCCCCAATCCCAAGTGTAGGTGCTAGCTCCTTGGGAAGTACTAGCATCAACATCTACCACTTGATTGGTAAGTGTTGGAGCTTGATTGACCAATGTAAAAGAAGCAGATAAAGGCCCAGCCGCAGTCATAAATGTAAAAGGCCCTGCAAAATTACTAGTATCACCACCACAGGTATCTGCGATATAAAAATCGTAGTTCGTTCCTGGAATTAGATTCGTAACAAAAACCGGGCTGGAAACAATATTCGTAAATAAGCCACTTCCTAAAGCAAATCCAGTAGAACCATATTGAATAATCGAACTTCCAGAAACTGAATTAAATGTAAACTCCAATTGATCACAATCTACCTGACCGGAAGCAAAAGCAGTAGGTGGAAGACAAGGAGTGGCACCAGCATTTGAAATTCTAATATCATCGAGAGCCACATCTCCTGAACAACATCCATTTGTTAAAACCCTAAATCTGGCCCTAAAGTCAGTTTGTCCAGAATAGGCGGATAGATTAATGATAGTGTCATTATAAGGATCTGCCTGAGAGGCATTATGAGTACCTGTTATTAGATGCACTCCTCTATCCCAACCTGTTCCATTCCATAAATCGACGTAAAGGTCGGCCATTCCTGTTCCATGCATGTGAAAGTGATATTCCAATTCTGGATTGGTAAGTCCACTAATATCAATAGCCGGTGAAGAAATAATTGTGGAATCTGGACCAGCAGTAGAGGAACCGGAAACATCTGCTGTAACAAAACGACCACCTGTTGCAGGAGCCAAGGTATTATCCCTGTCTGGCCCCGTTCCTGTTCCTGAGGTTGTTTGAGCCGTATTTCTCACTTCCCAAGAGTATCCGCCGCTGCTAGTTGTACCTGCATTGTTCGAAGTGTAATCCCAACAGTCCTCTTCTCCATCCCAATGACCTAGGGCAGAAGTTTCAAAATCTTGAATATAGGGTGCTGTAAAGGATGAACATAAAGTTTTAAAACAAAATGGACCAGCCCATAAACTTGTATCTCCAGGGCCGCATATTTCTCTTACAAAAAAGCAATTATAACTGTTTCCAGGAAGGTTTGAAAGAACAGAACTGGTGGAAGAAGTTACACTCAATGATCCTAAAGCTGGATCAGAAAGGCTTATTCCATAGCTAACCTGGAAGGATGTACCCAATTGGCCTGCTGCTGCATCCCAAGAAATTGTGCCTCCTGTAGTTGTTATAGCACTTACATTCAAATTTTGAGGGGCAACACAACTAATAGGATCTGAAATCCTAATATCATCAATAGCAACATCCCCAGAACAGCAACCATTTGTCCTAGCCCTAAATCGCACTTTCAAATTGGCGCTTCCCAAATAAGCCGATAGATCATAAATGGTATCATTATAGGGATCTGATTGAGATGTATGGTGAGTCCCAGTAATAACAATCTCATCTCTGTCCCAAGAATTCCCATCCCAAATATCAACATGCAAATCTGCCATGTTTGTACCAAGCATATGGTAATAAAATTGGAATTCAGGATTTGTTAAACTACTAATATCGATTAAAGGTGAAGTAAGAATAGTTGAATCTGGGCCAGCGGTGCTTGAACCCGAAACATCCGCAGTAATAAACCGCCCTCCAATAGCCGGGGCGAGTGTATTATCCCTGTCGGGACCAGTACCCGTGCCCGAAGTGGTTTGAGATGTTGTTCTTACCTCCCATGAATAACCTCCGCTTGAGGTTGTACCAGGATTATTAGAAGTGAAATTCCAACAATCACCATTTACAGCATCATAATGCCCAACTGCTGTTCCAATACCTTCAAAGCCCTCTAAATAAGGGGCTTGGTAAGTTGCGCACTCTGTGCAAAATTGAAATGGCCCTACCCAAATAGAAGTATCGCCAACGGCACAAACATATCGCAATAAATATTCATAGCAGGTATTGGAAGAAAGTGTATCTACAAACAAACTATCAGCTCCTCCAGTAAAAACTTGAACTCCTCCTACCGTATTTGAGCCTTGCGAAAATCCTGTTGGCCCAAACCAAACTTGATAGTTAACGGAAGAACTGGTAGGGTTCCAAGTTAAATTTGCCGCTCCCCCAGTAATACCAGTTGCTGTTAGACCAGTAGGTGTTGGACAAGTTACTTCTACAAGAGAAATATCATCAAATGTAAATCCATCACAACATGTAATGCTACTGGATGTTGTGGTTCCGGCTTGACCGAAACGAATTTGCGTTTCCGATCCAACCGTTTGCCCTGCATTTGCCAATGGATTTACAATATCCACATTTGCGACATCTACATAAGATCCACTTAGGGTAATAGCATCCAAATCCACAATTTGAATCCATGGATCAGCTATTCCTCCTCGTACCCAAACTCTGTTATCAGGATTTGGTTCCTGAAGGCTTTCCAACACACTAAATCCAAGCTCAATTCCCGCTGCAGAAGTGTAATTTGATAAATCAACATTTAGAGTTAAAAAATTTGCTGAGGCTGGATTTGAAAAAGAACCTTTATCAAGAGTAAAAGCATTAGTACCATTTTTTGGATAGGTGGGTCCTGCTGCAACTCGCAATCGCCCATTTACGGTTGGTGAAAATTCCCAAATCCAGGTTGGCGAACAAAAATCAGTTTCAGTCGAATAAGGACCAACAGCATAGGATTCTACCTAGGCGTATCTCCATCGCTTCTAGTACGTGTTCCGGGTGATCCTTTTTCGTTTCCTTGCGGATGGTATCCGCTTGC
>CAKZNE010000107.1 GCA_937129395.1 uncultured Cryomorphaceae bacterium
AACTAGAGCTTTAGTTCATGCTGAGCAAATGCCTTATTTTTCAGGATGTGAAAAATATAAATATAAAAAAGAAAAAAAGAGGGCTTGTTCCAATGAAAGGATGGTTTCATTTTTAGCATTTAATGTGGAGTACCCACAAGAAGCGAAAGCTGCGGGGACGGAAGGAACTGTTTATGTTAGTTTTATTATTGACGAAGAAGGAAATGTGATTGGAGAGCTTTCCCCAGAGCAAATTGAAATGCTGCGACTACCTCCGGATTGGCCTGTGCCTCAGGGCCATAGGTAACCAAAAGTTCTGCCGAGGCCGCTGCTCTTCCTAAAGCAAAAGGCGATTCAATTTCAGCCATCTGTGCCATGGCCATTCTGGAATTTTGATCTTCATAATTTGCCGGGCAGACAATAATAGGGCCAGGTAGCTTTTGCATTCTTTGGCCCTGAACAAGTTGATTTCCACAGAAAACAAAGAATAGTATAAATGTAAAAAGGCGATGAATTTTTAGCGATGAATAAGCCGTTAAGGCATTTCTGAGCGCATAGTTCTTTCTAATTTTTTTGGGTAGAAATGTTTTCATACAAGGTTGATTTTAGTTCAACCTTGAAAATATTAAAAATTTCTTAAAAATTGTAGTCTAAATCTGAAATTTTTAAAAGAAAATAATCTTAATTTTAAAATTGAGGATAAATCTCTAGATTAATTTCAAACTGAAAAATATTTATTTTTTAACATTCCTTCTTTAATTACGACTTTTGTACCATGAGAACATTGGTAATAGGGGACATCCATTCAGGATTAAAGGCTTTGGAGCAGCTTTTGAAAAGAGCGGTCGTTACAACGGAGGACAGACTCATTTTTTTGGGCGATTATGTTGATGGCTGGAGCGATGCGGTAGCGACCGTAGATTTTTTGATCGATTTGAAAAAGACCCATAATTGTATTTTTCTCCGTGGTAATCACGATGAATTATGTTATGATTGGTTGGCTGACGGAAAAGACAACCCGATGTGGAAACACCACGGTGGTGAGGCCACAATGGCATCTTACGAAAATACCGATGCAATTACCAAAAACAGGCATATTGCCTTTTACGAGAGCCTACAAAACTATTATTTGGATAGCAACAACCGCCTTTTCATACATGCAGGATTTACAAATCTAAAGGGAGTGGATTTCGAATACTTTCAAAAGACTTTTTACTGGGATAGGACGCTCTGGGAATTGGCAGTGTCTTTAAATCCTGACCTTGATCCAAATAACCCCTGGTACCCTAAGAGGTTGACTCACTACAGTGAGATTTACCTTGGCCATACCCCTGTTACCAGAATGGGAAAAACGACACCGCAACAGGCTGCCAATGTTTGGAATGTTGATACCGGGGCGGCCTTCAAAGGGCCACTTTCGCTTATAGATGCCGATACAAAAGAAGTATGGCAAAGCGATTCGGTATATACGTTCTACCCCAATGAGAAGGGCAGAAATTGAAAAAAGGGATTTTAAATAAGACGGAGTTAATCAATAATTGCCGAACTTTACAAAAAATAACAGATGTCGAATAAAAACATAAGGCTAGAGGTGATGCAGGCCATAGAACCACAAGTTGATGGTTTTATTAAGGATTTTTTGATTCCTATTGAAGATATTTGGCAGCCGACAGATTTTCTTCCAGATTCGCAAAGTGATAGTTTTCAGGACCAGATCGAGACGCTGCGAGGCGAATCGAAAGAATTGGGATATGATTTTTGGGTCACCATGGTGGCCGATACAATAACCGAAGAAGCCTTGCCGACTTATGAGTCCTGGTTGATGGATGTCGAGGGTATCA
>CAKZNE010000108.1 GCA_937129395.1 uncultured Cryomorphaceae bacterium
CATTTCAAAAGGACCAACGGACAAGGAGATTGTAGCAAAAAAATGGGATACGCAAAAAATTGGAAAAATGGAATTTCACTCACCCGAGAAATTAAAACTTACAAGTGATGATATCCCAGCGGATTTGAAATGGTTTTATGATGAGTTAAAGATCTATTTAAACTTTAAAGAAGATCGAGGGATTGCCTTTATGGAATCAAAGGTGACCATAGACACATTGAAAGTTGAGTCATGTTATACAACGGCTCTCGAAGCAATTTTAGCCAAATCCGACATTGATTTGTCAACACTAGAACATGAAATATTAGAAAACGATGAAATGGAGTTTTCATCAATTTTTTCTGTTGATATAAACGGTAGAAGAGAATTGGGATATGGTTTTATGTATTTGGAAAACAATGATCTTCAATCCATTTGGTTAATGCCATCCACAAGAGGTTTTTCAAGGGAATATATCGAAGAATTTGAATCTGGGATTTTGGTGGATTATCCATTTTAGTTTACAGTTTTATGGATTGAACCGTAGTATTTCTCAACTTATATTACAATGAAATACCAATTTACTTTGTGTCTCTACCTAGCCTTCAAACTAGCAACACCCGAAATTATCGACTACACTATATTTTGTGAATCGGATAAATATGTTGAAAATAAAATTGTTCAGGAAAGAATTATTTCCCTTGAACCTGAAAACAGCTTCTTGGAATTGAAACTCGTCTTTTGGGATAAATGTGGTTTAAGTCTGATTCCGAGCGTAGAGCAAAAAGGGGATTCTATCCAACTAAATTTCAATTCTACCGGAAATAGTACTAAAATAATTGACGGGGATACCCTAATGTATTTTGATATTGAAGAAGATTGCACCTGTGCCTATTCTGCTACCTTGAAACTGAAACTTCAGGAACTTGATATTAAGAAATTAATGGTCAATGGAAAATTCTTAGAGTTAACCGATGAAAAATTTAAAACTTTTCCCATTTGGTATTCTAAGGATTCAACTTTTTATAATGATAAGTACGGTTTAAGGCAAGGTCACAAAGATTTTCAAACAAGAAACGGATTTCTCCTAAGAACCTACTATTTAAATGGAGAACCCAAACGTCATGAAGTCCTGAATTCAAAATTGAAAATCGTTTTTTCGAGTAAGTCCTTTGCCGATGCAAAAGACTATATTGACTCTAAAGACATTAACCCCTAGGCTGAATGAAACCAGGTATTCTATTCCCCATTCTATTTTTGTTCTTATCATGTTCTGAACAAAAGGACAAGCACCTTGGTCTCCAACCTTATGGCTCATTCCCAACAGCTTATGCGGATAGTATTTCAAAAACCTTAACTGATATTTACGGTTTCAAGGTATCGATATTAAGTTCTAAAGATATTCCTTCTTCCACTTTTATAAACGTAAAATCTCCTCGATATAGAGCAGATAAACTCCTTAAAATATTAAAGAAAAACAAATCCGACTCCCTTCAGTATTTAATGGGATTATTGGAAAAAGATATTTCAACCACCAAAAAGGACAAAAATGGAAAGACTAAAAAGCCCCTTTCAAAATATGAAGATTGGGGTATATTTGGGTTGGGCTATCGTCCTGGCCCTAGTTCAGTAGTTTCAACATTTCGGTTTAGGAATTCTGAACCGGGAAAATTTATGGACCGCTTAAAAAAGATATGCACCCACGAATTAGGTCATAATTTGGGTTTAGAACATTGTAGGGATAAAGATTGTGTAATGACGGATGCTGCCGAATCGATAAAAACAATTGACAATGTAGAATTAGCGCTTTGCCAAAAATGCAAGCGTCGAATTCAATAACACCAAATTCAATAGATTATAGAATCTGAAATTTCAATTTTTATTGAATTGTAAATGAGAAAGTTGCCATCCGGTTTCTTTCCATTCCACCGCGTTGGGTAAATAATCATAAGAAAAAACCTTTGAGACACTTAATGAGTGATTTACTATGAATAATTCTATATTTGCCACCGTTTTATAAAAACTAAATTTTAAAAATTATGAAAAAGTTAGTCCTATCACTAGCCTTAATTTCAATGTTCGGCGTAGCCTGCGAAAAAGATGATACCGACGACGGTACAACTGGAACGACTACAACCCAAACTCCAGAAGAACAAATTGTTGGTTCTTGGAAAGGTGATACAGAAACATTCTCTGTAAATATTACTGGAGCAGGTGCAAATGACACTTCATATACTCAAACCAATCAAATTCCTCATTTCAATTTAATCTTAAACAGCGACGGATCTGGGCAAACGGATAGTTTAGGTTTCGATGTTGATTCCTTAACTTGGAAAATTGTGAATTCAAATTTGATGATCTTAGATGATGAGGATACTCTAACAATTGATCTTTTAACATCTACAAACTTGAATTTTTCTTCGAGCCATACGGATAATTCAAATCCCCCAATTGTTTTTCAATCTGATCTAAGTATAAAATTCACAAAATAAATTATTCTCTTTGGGTTTAATTGCTCAAAGAATAGAATATTAAAAACCAATGTTCCCAAAAAGGTTCATTGGTTTTTTTATACGCAAAACATTCATTTTCATTTGAGAAGAAAAACTATATTTAGGCTATTCAAATTGAAAAAATAAAAAATGAAAGGAAATCTACTCACAATTATCCTTTTTTCTTTTGCTATTCTTTCTTGTACAAAGGATAATTCCGAAGATCAATTTTCGAAGTTTAGCCAAGAAGAACAAATTAGAGGTTCTTGGCAAGGGGAAATGTCAAATGCATCGGTTAAGGTATCCGGATCAGGGGGCTTTGATACTCTTGTTGAACATGAGCAACCCATACCCTATTATTGGCTTCATTTTTATAAGGATGGCAGAGGACAAAGGGATAGTTTAGGACATAATATGGTCCCTTTTACTTGGGAATTTATCGCTGAAAATTCACTGATTTTTGACAGTAAGGACACCTTTACCATCCAAACATTATCAAAAACAAAACTTATTTTCAATTACCACGGATTCGACTCCTTTTTCGGTCCTTCTGCAACGGAGATCAATGCGGATTATCATTTGAAAAGATCCATTTGGTTCTAATAGATAATAAAAAACTTAAACTCCCACGACCCTGAATAAAAAGAAAATCTTCATTGCAATTGCTTCGGTATTGTTTTGCACTGGTTTATGGTTTTCTTATGAGTTTTATCTTTTTGAAGCTATCAATGATTATCAAAAAGAACAGATAGAAAAAAAACTTATCTCCAATTTTGAGGAAAACCCAGATGCTTTTAAAAAAATAGATTTAATAAAGCCTGCTTTGGGTAAAATCTACGAATTGGAGTTTAGAAAAAACCAAGATTATATTCAGTTTCAAATTCAAAGCGATTCGCTTGCTATTCGCCATACTGGGGCACAATTAATAAATATTGGAAATTCTGAGGGTCCAGCTTGGGAATTTGTAGAATTAAAGAAGGATAATTCAATTTTAGTAAGCTTGGAAGGAAACTTAACTCTAATTGAAAAACGATGGGTGATACATTTTGCTGGACCAAGGTCACACCCCAATTTAAAAGACATTTTGGCCTTACAAAACATAAACCTCAAAGATCTCGATCTACTTGAAGAGATTATAAACGAAACCCATTGTCTAGCCTTTGAAAAAAACGATTCCATTATTAAATTGAGGTTTGCGGGGCATTTGTTGGACAGTTTTAATTATGCTTTTCTTTTAGGTAATCAGAAACCAAATTCAAATTGGAAAAAACTATCGGAGCCATGGTTCCATTTTTATTACCAAAGCGGTCTTTATTGCGGGTTTACGGATTGGTAGGAAAGTACATTTTCAACCAGCAATTAGCAACCTTTGGAATTTCCGAATTATTGGTTCCCATAACATGCAAATTTCATACATTTCAAAGCGGTAAATCAATTAAACCTAAAATTTTAAAACTCAAACAACTGAAAACCTTTTTTACACTCTTTCTATTGGTGGCAATTAACCATTCCGCTTTCTCACAAACAATTTTAAGATCTACCTCAACAAATCCTGATCCTGATCTAATTAGGTCCCAGAATATTAAGGAATGTAAAGGGTTTATGGATAGTTATTTGGACGGTAAAATCATTTCAAAAAATTTAAGCTCCCATACTCTGTATAATAAGAACGGATTCATTATTAGCGAATTAGACCTAGTTTTTCACCCTTCCTCTGAAAATGAAACGGATAGCCTATATTCATATTATTCCTATAACCAACAAGGTTTAATAGACACAACAATATATGAATCGTATTATTATTTTACTTATAACGATTCCAAAACCAAGTGGATTTATAGCCATGAATACAATCTTAATGATCAGGTTATTTTGGAAAAAGAGTTTTCGATTGATAGTCTAGGCCATTTGGTGTTTCAGGGTCTAATAAGCTACCATTATGTGGAAAAACGATTAAGAGCAAAAACAAATTTTCAAGGGGATACTATTACAGAATATAAAACATTTGAAAATTCCATTTTGGAGTGGGACTCTACAAAATCCCTTATAGCCCAACATTTTGATTCCTATTCCATTAAATACGGAAACTTTAATGAGAAACTTGTGAAATATGGAAAAAAGTATGTTTATTATTATAACGAAAACGGAAAAATCTACAGAAAGGAGAACCTTAAAAATTCACAAGGTGAGATTAAGAATTATGTTCTCTATTATTAGGAAAAACAAATTCTTACAAAGGTTGAATTTCTTAATGCCCATGGAGGCTTAAACTCAGTAATTAAATATAAATACCTAAAATATTCGGACAATGAACGGGATCAATCGGGTCGCTGAATAATTAATAAACCAACCTCAACCCTTTAATCAAAATGAAAAAACTTATTTCCCTTGTAACTTTTGTTGTCCTTTCTATTTCCATTAATAGCTGTGCCCTTTTCGCAAAAGAAGTCGCTAGGCTGCCTATAAACAAAGTGAGCATGGATAATAAACAAGCTCTTAGCAAGGAAACCCAATTGACGCTTGTAAAAGGTGAAAAAGTGGCTATTTGGTCGGAAATGAACATGGAATATGAAGGCGATGTTCTCTTACTTTTCAAAATAGAAATACTAAAGGATGGAAAAGAATTTAAAAGTATTGAATTCGACCCTCGGGATAAAAACGTTTCCATAAAAGAGGTATTAATCCACAAAAACGGAAAAACAAAATGGAGGTTTCAAGGTAAGAATGCGAAAATTTTAATCGAGGAAGACGGAATCTATACCTTTAAAGGAATTTTAGTTGCTTCAGAAAACAGTAGTCTTATTCTTCACAAAGCAGAGTTGATTTTTAAAACATAAGTTAGCCCTTAGAATTAGTCGAATAATTCCACAAAATCAAAAATTAAGTCCATTTGTTACTTCTACTTTTTATCCTAGCAATTTTGTTGATCTTTTCGGTCATGCTCTTGTTGGCATGGCTTCTTAGTAAGAATATATCATTTGGAAAAGTTCTCGGTTATATGTGGCTAGGCGTATTGGGAATATTTATACTAGGAAATATAAGTATTTGGTTAAGCTCAAAAACTGAATTGGATAAGGAAGATTATTATGGTGAATAGATAATCAACCGAGAGTATTTTAAAGGAGAACAAACGGATTGGCAATACAATCACTTTCGATTTGAAATAAAGGAAAATGATTCCATTTATTTTTATGAAACTGAAAATGAAAAAATTACCAAGACCTACAAAGGAAAAATCGAAACCAGCTGGCACACTTCTGCCCATCTTAAAATTGATATGGATGAGCCCGGACATCATATTATGGCAGACAATCCTACAACCTATAGGAGCTCTTGGAGTTTTTATTTGGTTTTACATTCCAATAAATTCCATAATGTGTTTTTCAAAAAGGGGAGATGGAAATCGTTGGATTGAAAAAAATCGTAATTAGCAACTATTAATGATATTACCACTCCTCCTAAGCCCCCTACTCTTTATCCTTGCAATTATACATTTCAACTGGGTTTTGGGAGGGAGTTTTGGTTTTGAAGCGTCCTTGCAAACAACAGAAAATGGGAAAAGGGTCCTAAATCCCAAAACATTAGATAGCGCCATTGTGGGACTAGGATTATTTGCCTTTGGTTTTTTTTATTTGTTCAAATCTGATTTGATTCAAACGGATTTGTTTCCAAACTTATTTGTTTTTGGAGGATGGCTTATCCCCATTATTTTCCTTTTAAGGCAATGGGTGAGTTTAAATATGTTGGATTTTTTAAAAAGATCAAGATGACCCATTTTGGAAAACGAGATAGTAATTTCTTCTCTCCCCTTGGTTTAATTATAGCCATTATGGGTATTTTAGTCCAATTGGATATTAAGGGATAAGAATCTAAAAAAAGCATTTCTCAGTATGATAGCACAAACGCCAAAAACTCCATATTACGCTGTAATTTTCACTTCCATTAGAACTGAAAATGACAATGACTATTCTGAAATGGCAGAAAAAATGCTGGGCCTTGCCAGAAAGCAGGAAGGATATCTTGGGGTGGAAAGTGCCTCTGACGAAATAGGAATTACTGTTTCCTATTGGTCGGATTTGGACTCCATTAAAAAATGGAAAATGAATACAGAGCATAGTCTAGCTAGAGAAAAAGGTAGAAGTACCTGGTATAAAGCTTTTAAAACAAGAATTGCCTTGGTGGAGCATGATTATGGTTTTGAGAAATAAATAAAAAATTAAAAAAACCTACTGACATACAGTTGGCATAAACCCAAAATACATTTGCATTGAATCTTAAAAAACAACTGAATGCAAAGTGTAAAAATGCCCGCTTTTTCAATTATTGGAATCTCGATTAGAACCACCAACGAAAACAACCAAGCAACAACAGACATTGCCGGGTTATGGCAAAAGTTTTTATCGGAAAGCCTAGTTAATGAAATACCAAACAAAGTAGACAAAACCATCTACTCCCTATATACAGATTACGACTCCGACCATACAAAACCCTATACTGCCATTTTAGGTTGTAAAGTTTCTGATGTAACTAACATTCCTGAAGGAATGGTATCAAAATCATTTACGGAGTCTAATTATGTAAAAACTTCCGCCAAAGGAGACATTATGCAAGGCTTAATTGTAAATCATTGGTCAAAAATATTTGACATGGACATTGATCGATCTTTCCAAGTAGATTTTGAAGTGTTTGATGAAAAAGCTCAAAATCCCAATGATGCTGAGGTGGATTTTTATGTAGGTGTTAAAAATAATTCCAATGACTAATTTAAAAGTTAAAAGTAATCCCAAGGTGGAAAGCGTATTTGCAAATTATCCCGATTTAGTTCGGGATAAAATGCTTTTTCTACGTGAATTAGTTTTTGAAACAGCCAAGAAAATAGATGGGATAGGAGAAATTGAAGAAACCCTAAAATGGGGAGAACCGAGCTTTATTTGCAAGAATGGGAGTACTCTTCGGATGGATTGGAAAGACAAAAATCCAAATCAATATGCAGTTTATTTTAAATGTACGAGTAGATTGGTGGAGACTTTCAAGTTGGTTTTTAAAAAAACCTTTGAATACGAAGGAAACCGAGCCATCGTTTTTCAAATGGGCGATGAAATTCCAATTGCAGAATTAAAAAAATGCATCAAGGCTACCCTCACCTATCATAAAGTAAAACAGTTGATTACGCTGGAAATTTAAGACTGGCTTAGAACAATAAAACCAAAAAATTCAATAAATAATGGAGCAACAATTTACAAGAACAACGATACTAAAAGCCACTCACGAAGATGTTTGGGACAGCCTTACCAATCCTCAAAAAACAAAACTGTATATGTTTAATTGTGAGGCACATTCGGATTGGAAAATAGGAAGCGAAATAAAATGGAAAGGCACTTTTGAAGGTTATGAAAGTGGAGAAAAAGGAATCATTTTGGAGTTCATCCAAAACCAACACTTAAAATATTCCTCTCTTGATCCAAATTTTGGAATTGAGGATATTCCTAAAAATTACCTTCATGTGTCGTACAGTTTAAAGGAAGTGAAAGGAAAAACTGAGTTGACAACAAAAATTGAAAATTTTAACAATGACCCAGAAAGAATAGGAGGAATTGCAAAGATGTGGGATGAAATGGTTTTGCCTGGAATTGAAAAAATTCATCAATAGATTAGAGCAAATTATTAATTAGGCATTGGCCTTGAATCTTTTTTGAAATTGCAATACAACAAAGACTTACAATCCGAACATCGAGACCTATTCCTGGAAGCAAGACAATTTTTACTTTCTTTTGAAGGTATTCAGGAATCAAAAAAGGAAAGAATCACCACCTATTCCAATGAAAAAGGAGGGATTTGTCATTTGAGAACCATGCCCTACGGAGTTGATTTTGGCTTTTTGAAAGGTGCAAAAATGGAAGATAAAT
>CAKZNE010000109.1 GCA_937129395.1 uncultured Cryomorphaceae bacterium
CATTAGAAGGAAATGGTAGTAGTAATTATAATCAGACTATTGAATTGCATGGCTTAGGCAACAATAATTACTACGAAGCGCAAGTACCTGTATCTGCGACATCTAATAATAATGAAATTACTTTAGACGTATATGCTGACTACACCCACGCTTTAGAGAACATTTCGGTAAATGGAGGTATTTTTAATCATGGTTTTAATGGTGATGCACGTAAACTGTTATCTAATTTAAGTAGGTCGGTTTTCCGAGGTTTTTCCACATCAACAATTGATTTTAGTGAAGTAAATAATTTCAAAGTATTTCCAAATCCGACTACTGGACAGACTAATATTTCAATAGAAGCAATTAAGGTCAAAGAAATAACCGCTATCCAAAAAGGAAGTGTTCCAATTTTAGAAAAATCGGGATAAATGATAACTTCAAAAGGATTGGAAGGAATATTTACAAGATATTCTGGGCCAATTGAATATTCTTTACCAAAGAAATTTAGCTGATGGGGTTCAAGAAAATTAAAGATATATACAAAAGGAATTGAAATAGCCAAAACCCAAACTGGAGCTGGTAAAAGGTGGAATAGTTTATAGCTAATTTTGGATTGGAATATTAAAAGGGCCAAACCACAAAGGGAAATCAAGGCAACAAAGGGGTTTATGTTTGGGATTTCTTTGAATACATCCGTTAAAACCCCAATCGTCGTATCAGCATTGGAACTTGTACCTATGGCAACATGCAATTGTTTGGAAAAAATAATAACACCAATTGCAGCCAACAATCCATGAATTGCTGAAGAGGGAAAAATATCAGCGATCCTTCCGAGTTTAAAAATTCCTAAAATAACTTGGATTGCACCTGAAACCACAATGGCGGCAAGGGTATATCGAAAGGCATTTCCACTTCCATCATCCAATACAGTTATGGTTGCCAGTACGGCAGCAATGAGCGCAGCAGCAGGACCATTAATTGCAATATGACTCCCTCTTAAAAAAGTAGTGATTAAACCACCTACAATGGCAGAAATAAGCCCGGCCACAGGAGGGACACCAGAAGCTAAGGCTATTCCCAAACACAGCGGCATGGCCACCATCGCTACACTTACGGAGGCTATGGAATCATTCCTCCAATTTTCCTTAAGTCCTTTAATTCCTGTTTCTGGTATTTTTATCATTCAACATTGGTTGCCTAAAATTCAATAGACATTTTTATTTTGCAAAATCCGATCTGGTTGGGGTTCTGCTTTGTTTTGGTTAATTATTTTTTTAAGGCTTTGAGATTTTCATCATAAATATCAATCCATTCTTGCATGCTCATTTTACGCACTAACTCACCAATTAATTCAAAGGGTAAATCATTAACTTTTTTAAATCGGATACAACTTTTACCCATATCCAATTTGGTTTTATTATGTTTTGGATATTCTTCAACAAACCAATTCAATAATTCTTCATTGGCATAAATTCCCATATGGTAAAGCGCTATAAAGCTTTTTTGTGAGGCAAAATTTATAAATGGAAGGGGAGTTTCTGGTTTAACATGATAGCCATTTGGATAGGCAGAATGCGGAACAACATAGCCCACCATTCCATAGAGCATTGTTTCCTGAAAGCCTTCAGGAAGATTAGAAAGTATGGTTTCTCGTAGCTTGGTTATGGCTTCTTTTCTTTCGGAAGGTACCTTTTCAATGTATTCTTCTGGTGATTCTGCTTTAATGGTCATTGACAAAAAATGTTGTTGAAAGCTAAAAATAGAATTTTAGGATGGTTTATGAGCCATACTTTGCGCGAATTAGTTCCTCTACCGCTTTATTTTGAGGTGTGAATCGATTGTTTTCCTGTCCACCAGCACTTTCATGATCGGGAAACCATTTCCAAAGAAATCCTCCGTCAAACCATTTTTCATCCCAGAAAACCTGATACAAGGCTTGGTAGGCATTTTTCTGGGCTAGTTCATTTACATTTCCTCCTTGTCCGCTATGCCATGGTTCCTTTGTGCAAAAATCTACACTTCTATACCCATATTCAGTAAAAACAACAGGCTTATTAATTTGAGCTTGGTGTGAACTAATACTTGTATAATGACTTTGCCATTCCTGAACACAATCGGAAACACTTGGAGTTTCCCCATCATGTAGTGGAAAATAGGCGTCGATGCCGATAAAATCTAGTTTGTTCCAAAAAGGAAAGGCTTGATAACTATCCCAATTCCCGGCATAGGTGAGTTCACCGGAGTAGTGTACTCTGACCGAGTCGATTAGATCACTCCAAAATTGAGGTCTTTTGGCAATAAAGTTTTTAAACTCTGTACCAATACAATAGGCTTCCGCACCTAGGGAATCCGCCAAATCTGCAAAGTGAAGTATGTAATTGTAATAAGTGGCTTGCAGTTCTTGCCAATCTGCCTCATTTTCTAAATTGTAATCTCCCGTAAAGGCACCGTTGCGTAACCATATTTGAGGCTTAATCATAATTTTCACATTCTTACTATGCGCTTGATTCGTCAATACAGAAACACCTTCATCTCTTTCTCCCCACCATTGCCAAGAAAGATTATATTCTACATTAGATTGATTTTCTCGAACAAAGCCAAAAGGGATAATTGCCGTCCAATTTGCATTTAAACTAACAATGGGATCGAAGGCCTCTGGTCCAGTACTATTTGGTGGACTTACAAAGCTAACACCACGATGTTGTGGACGATGGCTTTCAATATTTGAAGTTTGGTGACTCCCAGTTTCTTTATTGCAAGCCAAATTTAAACTAAGAATAAATGAAAGGATTAGGGAGCTGTACATTGTTTTTCGAAGCATTTTTTAATGAGTTTTTCAACAGGTTTGTTTTGCGGACTATAATCTGATCTATTTTCTCCTCCGGCTAATTCATCTGGACTTTGCCATTTCCAAATAAAGCCTCCAGCGAACCATTCCTGATCCCAAAAACATTTAAAAATAGCATTATATCCATTTTCCTGGGCTTTTAGATTAATGTTTTTGTCAGAAGGAGTGGATTCAATTTCCCATTGTTTCCAAGCAGCTTTATCAATGCTTCGGTAACCCATCTCTGTAAAAAGGACCTTTTTATTTAGACTGTCACAAAGTTGTTTTAATTGATTTTTTGGTTTTTCCCAGGCAAAGGATAATTCGCCAACACTTGGTGTAACTTGTTCGGATAAAGGGAAATAGGCATCCACACCTATATAATCAATTTCATTCCAAAAAGGGATGTTTTTAAAATTATCCCAATTCGCTGCATATACCAATTTTCCAGAATAATGTGCTTTAATTTCTTTAATAATAAGCTTCCAAAATCCAGGTCTTTCCAAAACTGCACTCTTCATTTCAGTACCAATGCAAAGGATTTCAAAAGAATGATTTTCAGCTATTTCCGCCATTTTTAATATAAAAGATCTATAGTTGGATTCCCATTTTTTCCAATCCTTTTCCTTGAAACTAATTTCGCCAGCCCATTTTTCATTATCGAGCCAGAAATGAGGTTTCAAGAGAACTTTTAAGTCATTCTTTTTTGAAAGTTTAGAGCTGTTTTTTAATCCTTTCAATGTGCCTCCCCACCAGTTTTGATCGCAGTTGTAGCGTATTTCAGGATTTCCAGTTTCCATAAACGCATAGGGCACAAGGGCTACCCAATTGGCATTTATTCTTTTTACGGATTTTAAATAATCAGTTGATGTATAGTGTTTTGGGGAAACGATATTTACTCCAGAAATTTTGCAATCTTGTTTGGTTTGACCCCTTGATTGAATAGAAGTCAAAAAGAGAATTGTAAAATAAGCACATCTAAATTTCTGCATTGCCACGAAAATAGGGTGAAATTCAATTCTTGAGGTCACCTAATTGACTTTTATTTTATTCTTATTAAAATTTAGTTTTACGGAGGTAAAAACGTGTTCGTCAATTCCAAGTTTCCTAAAAAGAATCATTTCAAATCCTTAAACTTGCAAAGGAAAATTCTTCATTTAATAATTTGTTTTTTATGTTTTCAAAAATTCCTTTTTTGATTTTAATGTTCATTTTTAGTATTTCAATTCAAGCTCAAGATGTATTTGATGCAGCACGGAATGGCGATTTGGAAGCCATGAATCTTTTATATGAAGCGGATAGCAACTGTATTAATCTAAAAAACTCCCAGAATTATAATCCTTTAATATTGGCTTGTTATTATGATCAATTGGAATTTGTGGAATTTTTAATTGAGAAAAAAGTGCTGTTGAATTTGGAAAACAATTCCGCAACTGCCCTACAAGCTGCTACATATAAAGGATCTACTAAAATTGTTTCGGCCCTTTTGAAATACGGAGCAGATCCAAATATTGTTGATGCAAACGGTACAAGCCCTTTGATTTACGCCACACAATTCCAACATTATGAAATTCTGAAATTGTTATTGAAATATCAGGCAGACCAAGGTTACAAGGATCTAAGCGGCAATACCGCATTGGATTATGCCGAAAAACTAAAAATAGAAAAAGCTATAAAAATTCTGAAACTTAAGAACTAAATTAATTTTTCAAAATAACCTGGCTTTCAGTTTTCCCATCTGCATTGAGCTTAAGTATATAAGTTCCCTTGGCCAGGAAATTAAGATCAATTTCCAAATCCATTTCACCATTCTGGAAATTCATTCTTTTCACAAGCTTACCTTGAACATTTACTAATTCTAAAATTAGATTTTGATACGATTGATTCAAACTAAGGTTTATTGAATTGTTTACCGGGTTGGGATGGAAGGAGGTTAAAAGTAAGGCTGATTCCTCAATACCAAAGAAATTGTAACTTATGCAATCCGAAGTATCGGAACAACCATTAATGGTAACAATTACGGCGTAACTGCCATTACCTCCACCAGGAGTTGAAAGAATGTTTGAGGTTTGACCAACAAGCAAACTTGCTACACTATCACAGTTTTCAAGCCATTGGAATGTTGCTCCCGTTGCTGTTACTACTATATCTGGATCACCAGAATTGTAAGTCACCATATAGTTTATCAAATTTTCATTCACTTGAATGGAAAGAATACTATCACATCCATTTGAATTGGATACCGTGTCGAAATACATTCCGGCGGTACTAACAAATTTTCCAAAAACTGAAATACTATCACCAGTGCAAAAATTCACAGGGCTTAGTGGAAATGGTCCATTATTACTAACTGCTAGAGTTAATTCAATAATACTGTCGCAGCCAGCAGAATTTGTGAGTGTATCTTTATATAACCCGGCGGTACTGATATAATTTCCAGAAAATAAGGTACTGTCACCAGCGCAGATATTTTGAGAAGGCAAAATATTGGTAGAACTAAGGCAGGTGTTGCTCAAAGTGATCATTCCTGATCCTCTATTTCCGCCGCCGTGGTTGGCAAGGTTCATTCCATTTCCTTTTGCCCAAATCATAATAAACGAACCTGGGCTGGTTGGAAAACTAAAATAATTGGAATTTAAACCAGCAATGGGCCTTTTTAGAGTAACAGTTCTTATACTCCCAGAAACAGTGGTGTTTACAGATGTTATTGAACTGGTGAGGCTTGTTCCAGAATTATGATTTCCTAATTTTCTTTCAGATAAAACACCAGCACCTGTTGTAATTAGTGAATATCGATTAAACATTTGTGTTCCGCCAAAACCGAAACCAAACCATTGGTTATTTGTCCCAGTAAGCACAATCGTAACTTCATTTTGGGGCACATCAACTGTAATGTCCACCGTCATATTGTTTGAAGAACTTAAAACGGCTGTACCATTTAAAATTTGAGCAAAGGAAAAACTAGAAAAGAAGATAAAGGTTAAGGATAGAAATTTTTTCATTAGGATATTCTTTTTGATTTTCAAATGTAGGAATTTGTTAGGCTCATTTCTTAACCTTTATAGAAAATAAAAAAAGCCTTTGAAACCATAGGGTTTCAAAGGCTTTAATCAATTTTTTCGCTATTTAGGATTTCCAAGAATCCATACCCGAATTAATCATTTTAGCGTATTTAAACTCTTTTTCGCTTTTCTTGCTAGCAGCCTCTCCAATTTCTAAGGCCTTTTTTGCAGACTTCACCGCTTCTGTTTTCATTCCTAGTTCAGCCATTATTTCGGCTTGCAACCAATAGCTATACCAACTTTCATCATTTTCACCTAATGACTTCTTCATATAACTTAAAGCCATTTTTAGGTCAATTTTATTGTTGAAATGGTAGTTTGCAGCGTTTCTATAAACTTTCCAGGATTCACCTTCTTTTGCTTCAGCAATGGCTGCTTCAATATTTTTCAAGGCTTTTGCCGCAACGTCAACTTTAATAGAAATAGAAACTTTGGTCTTTTCCCAAGCTAAAGTTAAATCACCACTTTCGGCAGTTAAATTATCTACAGACATTGTAAAAGTCTCAATATTTGCCGTGCTACCACTTTCAACAGTAATTCGGGCAACATCATTCACTTTGCTGTAATTTCCGGTTCCCCACATATCTGTTTTACTATTTAAAATAATAGTCCATTCTCCTTTTCCTGGAATGGTAAACAAAGAGTATTTACCAGCTTTTACCTTAGTTCCTCCAAAATTCACTTCAGTAGAAAATTCAATTATGGTATTGGCATTTGCACCAGTTCTCCACATTTCATTAAAAGGAACCAACTCGCCAAAAATGGCTCTTCCTTTTGCTGATGGTCTGCTGTAGGTTACTTCAACATCTGTTAAACCAATTTTTTGTTTTACAACAGAAGTAGGGCTTGGTTGTGGTAGTTCTTGAGCTATTGCAGAAACGCCAGTTAGCATTGCGATTCCCAGTATTAGTTTTTTCATAATTAAGATTATTTATTTCCTGCAAATTAAGCTCATCGAGATGTATTTTTTAAACAAATGCAGGTATTGTTTTATAGAAATCATCAATATTTTCCAAATGGTTTAGGGAATTTCTATTTTTCTGAACCAACCTTTTTATTTTAATACATAGTATGAGTCGAGGAATGAATGGTCGCAATTATTAAATAAAATAGGGTGGACCATACTTGTCCTAAATAAAAAATATCGCCTGAAGAAAAAGGTTTAATTCTGTTCTTTTGGCTTGACCCAAAATGAACCAAAAGGTCAATGCTTACAAGAAAAAGGCAATCTGCTTTTCATGAAACCTAAGGTCGGTTGGGAGATCTCTTCATTCTTCAGAGCTTCCCAAACTCCCTAAGGCTCCATTTTAATCATATTACCATTTTCTTGAAGGCCAAAATTGGCTTCGATTAAAATTTATCGTTGCGATTATAAAAAATAAGCAACCATTCTTTTTCATAGGGTAGTTTTCAAAAAGCAGAATCTCTTCCTTTTAAATTGCTGATTATCAATAATTATTATAAAAGCCACGAAACGTTTAGGACAGGTGTGAGGGTGGACTTTGTTTGCTAATCAATCTTACTCGTAAAAATCCTAAAAACAAAAAAAAGGAATGAAACTTGTGTTTGAGCAATTAGGAGAATTGGATTGTGGCCTAGGGATCCAAGAATACTATTTAGGGTCAAAAACCTAATCAATAAAAAGAAATTCAAATTATTATATAGAATGAAAAACTCATTTCAAAGGGAATTAAAAATACTTTATGCTATACAGGGTACCGGAAATGGACATGTAGCCCGAGCAAGAGAAATAATACCTATCCTTCAAGAGTATGGAAAGGTGGATCTTGTATTAAGTGGCGACCAGAGCAGTATTGATTTGCCCATTCCCGTAAAATTTCACAGCAAAGGTTTAACTTTTAAATACAACAAGAGCGGGGGTTTGAGTTTTCTCAAAACGCTTTTTAAAAACAACTTTTTACATATTCTCAAAGAAATAATCGAGTTTCCAATTAAGGATTACGATGTGGTGGTTAACGATTTTGAATTCATCACAGCTTGGTCTGCAAAATTACGTGGAGTAAAGACTTTTGGTTTAGGACATCAATTGGCATTTCTTTCTTCAAAAAGCCCAAGACCTAAGCATAAGGACTTAGTAGGAGAGTGGTTATTAAAAAATTACGCTCCCGTTGACAAGCCCATTGCATTTCATTTCGATTCATTTGACGATTATATATTTAGCCCAGTGATTCGGAAGGAGATTAGAAGTTTAAATGCTTCAAAAGAAGGTTATTACACAGTTTATCTTCCCGCCTTTGGAGATGATCAACTTAAAAAATATTTAAGTAGGATTCCAGAAATACGCTGGGAAGTGTTTTCAAAAAATTGCACAAAAGCATATTCCTACAAAAACATCTATTTTAAACCAACCAACAACCAGGGATTCTTAGAAAGTTTTGCTAAATGTGAGGGAATTTTAACATCTGCAGGCTTTGAAACACCGGCAGAAGCACTTTATTTAGGAAAAAAACTTTTTTGCATTCCTATTAAAAATCAATACGAACAATACTGCAATGCGGCCGCACTTTCCCAATTAAACATCCCAATTTCGTATCATATGAATTCCGATTCTATTGGTGAGATTGCTCAATGGGCAAGGGTTTCAGAGCCGCTAAAAATTGATTACCCAGATCAAACCAGAAAAATTATTGAACGTGAAATCTTTGAAGAGGTTTATGCTCTATTAATTGAAAAAGATATTAACATGGATAGGGTAATTTATTAATAGTCCTTTTCGTTTATCCTTTCAATCCATATTTGTATTTTTGCAAACTGTTTTTGAGCATGATAAGAAATTCATTATTTATTCTAGTGGCGTTTTTTGCATTTAGTTGCAGTGAATACCAAAAAGTATTAAAGAGTACTGACCTAAGCTATAAGTTTGAAAAGGCAGTAGAATACTACGAGGACGAAAAGTATAATAAGGCTTATCCTTTATTTGATGAGCTTTTGAGTCTGTATAAAGGTACCACCAAAGCAGCTGATGTATATTATTACTACGCTATGACCAATTACCATTTGGGTGATAATATTTTGGCGGCTTACCATTTTAAGAATTTTGCCAAAACTTTTCCTACCCATAAAAATGTAGACGAAGCCAGTTACTTAGTAGGTTATTGCTATTATTTAGAATCTCCAGATTTTAGTTTGGCTCAAGATTATACCTATAAAGCGATTAATGAGATTCAACTCTATGTGAATACACATCCTTCAAGTACTCATTTAGCAGATTGTAATAAGTTGATAATTGAACTTAGGAGAAAACTGGAAAAAAAGAGCTTTGAAAGAGCCAAGCTTTATTTCAAAACTGGTTATTATCAATCGGCCGTAGTAGCTTTTAACAATACCCTGAATGATTTCCCAGATACAAAATACAGAGAAGAAATATTGTTTTTAAGATTTAATGCCGCTTTCGAATTGGCTAAAAACAGTATTGATTCTAAAAAAAGACAAAGATTCATAGAAGCTAAAACAGCTTATTTTGATTTTGTAGATACCTTCCCAACTAGCGAAAATTCCTCGGAAGTGGATGTAAAATTTGAGCTAGTTAAACAACAATTAGAAACCTTTAAAAAACAGTCATAATCATGGAATTGGATTATAAAAAGAGAGATGTGCCTAAGTCGACCATTACGAGAGATCACAATGCGATAGACGGACCAACCGAAAATGTTTATGAAGCGGTGGCAATTTTATCTAAAAGAGCCGACCAAATTGGTGAAGATTTAAAAATTGAACTTAACGAGAAACTAGAAGAATTTGCAACTCATACAGAATCTCTTGAAGAGATTTTTGAAAATAAGGAGCAAATTGAAGTAAGTCGTTTTTACGAAGCTTTGGCAAAACCTACTGCACTGTCAATTGACGAGTGGCAGAAAGGGGAAATATATTTCCGTAAGCCAGAAGAAAACAAAGAAAACCAAGGGTAATACCTGATGTTGAGCGGAAAAAAAATACTACTTGCTATAACAGGTAGTATCGCCGCCTATAAAGCTACATTTCTCACCCGTCTTTTAATTAAGGCGGGTGCTGAAGTGAAAATAATCCTTAGCCCATCCGCTAGGGATTTTGTGTCTCCATTAAGTCTGGCTACCCTTTCCAAAAACCCTGTATTATGGGAGTTTTTCGATTCCGAAGACCCCGAAGGGAAATGGAATAATCACGTTGATCTAGGTCTTTGGGCAGATTTAATGATCGTTGCACCAGCAACCGCAAATACAATTTCCAAAATGGTATACGGAAATTGTGATAACCTGTTATTAGCAGCTTATTTATCAGCCAAATGTCCTGTCTTTTTTGCTCCCGCAATGGACTTGGATATGTTCAAACATCCTTCTACAACAGAAAACATTTCTAAACTTCAAAGTTTTGGTAATTTTTTAATTCCCTCCGGAACAGGTGAGTTAGCAAGTGGATTGCATGGAGAAGGAAGGATGGCGGAACCAGATGAGATATTCGATTTTATAGAAAATCATCTTCTTTCAAATGCACCCCTTAAAGGAAAAACCATTCTTATAAATGCAGGTCCTACTTACGAGCCAATTGATCCAGTTCGTTTTATTGGCAATCACTCCACAGGAAAAATGGGTGTAGCATTGGCAGATGTTGCGACAGACCTGGGAGCCAAAGTGCATTTGGTGCTTGGACCAGGATCGGTATGGCCAACAAATGCTGGAATTGAGGTTTTCCATATTAGAACCGCATTAGAGATGAATGAAAAATGCCAATCCATTTTTAAAGATTCTGATCTAGCGATTTTGTCCGCGGCAATAGCAGATTACCGCCCTGAAAATCCAAGTGATCAAAAAATAAAAAAGGATGGGAGTGGGGATGGTCTAAATATTCAATTGGTTGAAAACCCCGATATTTTGTTTGGATTAGGTCAGCAAAAAACGGAAAAACAACTTTTGCTGGGCTTTGCTTTAGAAACAAACAATGGTATTGCTAATGCAATTAAAAAGCTACATAAGAAAAACTGTGATTTAATCGTTTTAAATTCGCCTTCAGAAAAAGGTTCTGGTTTTGGTCATGACACAAATGAGGTTACATTGATTGACAAAAATGAAAAGCAAACCAAATTAGGTCTGAAGAGCAAAAAGGACATCGCAAAAGAAATATTAGAATATGTTATTGAGAACTTTTACAATTAGCTTTTTCATATTAATTGGCTTTTCTTCTGTGGCCCAGGAGTTAAATGCTGAAGTTCAGGTGCTTTCTCCTGCAATTCAAAGAACCAATAAACAGGTTTTTAACACTTTGGAAACAGGAATTCGTCAATTTTTAAATACTCGGAAATGGACGAATGAAAAATATGCCCTTGAGGAAAAGATCAATTGTTCCTTTATTATTAACATGACCAATTGGGATGGAAATGATCTTTTTGAAGGAAGTCTTCAAATTCAATACAGCCGCCCGATTTATAAATCTACTTACCAAGCTCCCTTATTTGTGCATATGGACCAAAATTTTAAGTTTAATTATTTAGAATTTGATAGGTTGGACTTTTCTGAAAACACAAGTTTGTCAAATTTAACATCTGTGTTGGCCTATTATGTATACATAATTATTGGTTTGGATCATGATTCCTATGCTATGAAAGGGGGTGATGAGTTTTACAGTCAAGCCCGAAATATTGTGGCCAATAATGCTTCAAGTTCTTATCCAGGCTGGAGTAGTTTAGCGGGAAATAATAAAAATAGGTTTTGGTTAGTAGATAATTTGCAAAGCCCATTGTTTGATGGGATTCGAATTTGTTATTATCAATATCATAGACAGGGACTGGATTTGATGTTTAATCCTGCCCAACAGAAATTGGCAAAACAAAATATTAAAGCGTCCTTAATGAGTTTAAAGGCTGTAAATAAAAAGAGACCCAATTCCTTTTTAATGCAATTGTTTTTTGATGCGAAGAGCCAAGAAATCATTAATATTTTTAGTGGGGGCAATACTATTCCAACAGCGGATCTCAAGGAAGTTTTAATTGACTTGGACGGAAATAATGCGAGTCGATATGAAGCTATCGGTCGGGGTTAATTTGTAGCTTTGTTCTGCTATGCTGAAACATCTTTCTATAAAAAATTATGCCCTTATAGATCATTTGGAATTGGATTTCCACAATGGTTTTTCAGTTATTACAGGAGAAACTGGTGCGGGTAAATCTATTATGCTCAGTGCACTAGCTCTTATTCTTGGAAAAAGGGCAGATTTAAAATCAATCAAAAGTCAGGATCGAAAATGTATTGTTGAGGGTAGCTTCCAATTAGTGGAAAAAACCTTTTCAAGATTCTTTGATGCTCATGATTTGGATTTTGAAGAATTGAGTATTCTTAGAAGGGAAATTAGCCCTTCAGGGAAATCTCGAGCATTTGTTAATGATACCCCTGTAACCTTGGATGTTTTGGGGCTCTTATCCGAAAGGTTGATTGATGTTCACAGTCAACACCAAAATCTAATATTAAACAATAGTAATTTCCAACTACAGCTTATTGATGAA
>CAKZNE010000110.1 GCA_937129395.1 uncultured Cryomorphaceae bacterium
TAACTTTTCATTCTCGTAAGACTTTCGAGGACCGTTCTTTTTACCCGCTTTGTAAGTGATTTCAACAACTTTCTTTCCCTCTTCCGAATAAAAACTCCATGGACCATCTAATAAATAATTTTCTCTGTTACCTTCGGTTTTAATTTGCCCATTTGGATAGAAGCTTTTCCAATATCCCTCAGGCTGTCCGTTTTTCAAAAATCCCTCGCTCGATTTTGTTCCACCGTCGTAGTAGTAAGTGCTAAACACCAAGCTATCCTCGTTTTGACTCTTCGAAAGTAGGGAAGAGAAAACTAAGGCGATGAGAAGCATAGTTCTTAATAACATATTATATTATTCTTTTTAAATTATTTAAATATATAATGATAATAATGTGCTGTTCATAGTTTGGATAACTTAATTGGCATTTAGTTGCTTTTGTGAGCTATTAAAGATTATCAACAGGTTTTAAGCATTTTGTTTTGGCTTAAACTATTCAAATACAATCTTAAACGAATTTAGTTAACAATTGTTAGGAAGCCTTGTTAAGAACAACATTTTAAAAAAAATATTGGTTACCAACAGTTCATAAAGCTATTTTCTATTGTTGGAAACTGAACGGAAAGATTTAACTACTTCTTAGTTCTATTTCAAAAATTAGTCTACCTAAAAATATTTTTGGATTCATCAAGAATCATTTCTAAGAAGTAATTAACAGCTCTTGGTCTTTTTTATCTTTTCATTGTTAATTAAATAAGCTTGAAAATCAAGCAGATTCATTTTTATCCACATTTATTAACAGTTCAATTTTTGGCTTGTAAAGGCTAAACTTTGATTAGTTTTGCTAAACTAAAACACAAACCATGAAAATTGCAATTGGTTCAGATCACGCTGGATTTCCTTTAAAAAAATTGGTTGTAAAACACCTTGAAGACAAAAATATTACCGTTACAGATTTTGGACCAACAAGTGAAGAAAGTGTGGATTATCCAGACTTTGGTCATCCTGTAGCGCAAGATGTAATAGCTAAAAATTCTGATTTAGGAATTGTTATTTGCGGGAGCGGGAATGGAATTAATATGACTGTGAATAAGTATAAAGAAATTCGTTCGGCATTAAGTTGGACAGCCGAATTAGCCTCTTTGGCTCGTCAACATAATAATGCTAATGTTTTGGCTTTACCAGCTCGTTTTATTAGTGAGGATTTGGGTTTAGAAATTGTAGATACTTTTATAGAATCTGAGTTTGAAGGGGGAAGGCATCAACGTAGAGTTGATAAAATCAGTAATTTTTAATTGATATTATTTAGGATATAATTTGTAAGTAGTTCAATCTCCTCCTTAATTCTAAAATCTCCTTTTCCTTCAATTTCCGTTATGTTTAGTTTTGTTAGAGGATTAGAGCCGTTTATTAAATTTAATTCTGCTTTTAAAGTTTTACTCATAAAAGGATAGCCTTTTGATAAAATAATATTTCCTCGGGTGGAAATATGGGCCAAGTCTGGATCAGTGGGATAAGTATAAAATTCTTTCCAGTAATAATTAGTTTTGTTTCCTAGGCGAATATCAAATTCACCATAGGTATGAACTTCTCGAATAGTTCTTTTTAGTTCATCTAAATCGTCCATTCCAAAATACCTCATTTTTGGAGTATTGAGAAAAGAATTATCGCCTTCACTTATTAGATATTGCATTTCGGAAAGGGGAGAACCAAGTCCGGCGTTAATCATAAAAAAGTTTTCTACTCGTGGTATATAATTTGCCAAATAGGGTAAAAGATAAGCACCCTCACCAAAACCAATTAGTACAACATTTGCCAAACTATCAATCTCCCTATTATTAATTAGTTGATTGTAAAGATTATTAACGGTTTTAATTCTGCGGCTTCTACTATCCAACAGAGTTTGAAGACTTTCTTTTTTACCAATTAATTGAGGAATTACAATTTTATAATTTTCTTTTTTTAGGCTGGTTAACAATGTATTTGTTTCCCAATCTATAGAATCAAGATTATCAGGAAAAATAAAAATAAGGTCTTTTCCTTCCGGATTTCCCGAGCTAATCCAATATTCTGCGTTTTCAATTTCATCCACCACAGCAATTTCCTTCTGTTGAAAATTCATGGAAACTGTGCAAGAACTTAAAATGAGAATACTAAAACAAAGAAATCTTTTCATGGATTTATCTTGGAAGATGCAATTTAATAGAATTGTAAACCTTGTGGAATATTAATTAGTATTAGGGAGGCTTTTTTATTTATCTATTTTTGAAAACCCAAAAAAAACAAAATGAAAATCCATCCTTTAAATACTGGTAATTTTAAACTCGACGGAGGAGCCATGTTTGGAGTGGTTCCAAAATCCATTTGGCAAAGAACCAATCCGGCAGATTCTAATAATATGTGCTCTTGGAGTATGCGAAGTATGTTGATTGAGGATGGAGATAGACTTATTTTAGTGGATACTGGAATGGGAGACAAACAATCTGAAAAATTCTTTAGTTATTATTTCCTATTTGGAGATGATAGTTTGGATGGAAACCTTAAAAACCTAGGGTTTTCTAGAGACGATATTACAGATGTATTTTTAACCCACCTTCATTTCGATCATTGTGGTGGTGCTATAGAAAGATCAAAATCTGGACACTATGAGCCGGCTTTTAAAAACGCTAAATTTTGGTCCAACGAGCGGCATTGGAAATGGGCTACAGAACCAAACGGAAGGGAAAAAGCCTCTTTTTTATCTGAAAACATTTTACCCATTCAAGAAAGTGGACAATTAAACTTTATCAAAGACATTAAGGAAGAGGATGGAATTTATAAAACACCCTTAGGTTTTGATGCAGTAATTGTAAGTGGACATACGGACGCTCAAATGTGCCCGATAATAAAGTATAAAGACAAAACCATTGTTTTTATGGCAGATCTTTTACCTAGTGTTGGACATATTCCCTTGCCTTATGTAATGGGTTACGATACTCGACCTTTGGTAACATTAAAAGAAAAGGGCGATTTTTTACAGCTTGCCGCGGAAAAGGATTTTTACCTTTTTTTACAACATGATCATGCCAATGAAATATGCACTGTAAAACAAACCGATAGAGGGGTGAGGCTAAATCAAACCCATACATTCAACGATATTTTTAATTAAAACGAAACTAGATTAATGAAAAAGTTTATTCTCCTTTTAGTACCCATTTTTGGATTTGCACAAAACGAAAATGGCTATTGGCAACAAGAAGTAAAATATACTATGGATATAGAAATGGATGTGAAAGATCATCAATTTCATGGTGTCCAAAAGTTGGTGTATACCAATAATTCACCTGACACCTTATTTCAGGTTTTCTATCATTTGTATTACAATGCCTTTCAGCCAGGAAGCATGATGGACACTAGAGCTAAGCATATTGTAGACCCCGACGGAAGAATTGCTCGAAGAATTGAAAAATTAAAAAAGAAGGAGATCGGTTATCATAAAATAAAATACCTAAAACAAGGCGACAGGGATATGCAATTTCATATTCATGAAACGGTTTTACAAGCCGCTTTGGTAGAACCTTTAGCACCAGGAGCAAGTACCACATTTAATATGGAATTTGATTCTCAGGTACCGGAACAAATTAGAAGAAGTGGGCGAGATAATAAAGAAGGTGTGGATTATACCATGACCCAATGGTATCCTAAGTTAGCGGAATACGATGAAGACGGATGGCATCCAGATCCTTATATCGCTAGAGAGTTTTACGGGGTTTTTGGAAGCTTCGATGTTAATATTTCCATAGACTATAGATATAAACTTGGTGGAACAGGGGTGCTAAAAAATTCTGAATTTACTTGGAATGTAATTAAAGAAGAGAACGGAATTAAAAGTTACGACTTGAGTTCCAATAAAAAGGAAAAAAGAACTTGGACCTTCCATGCCGAAAATGTTCATGATTTTGCTTGGGCGGCGGATAAAGATTTTATTAGAACCTCAACGAAAGGGCCTAATGATATTGAGTTGAATTTCTTTTATTTAAAAGGAGATTGGCAAGAAAACTGGGAACTTTTACCTTCTTATACGGTTGGCTTTTTTAAGCTGATGAATGAAAAATTTGGTGAATATGCCTACCCTCAGTTTTCGGTAATACAAGGAGGAGATGGTGGAATGGAATACCCAATGTGTACCATGCTTAAAGGTACAGGAAAACTAGATGGTTTGGTAGGAGTTATGGTTCACGAATCTGCACACAATTGGTATTATGGAATGTTGGCTACTAATGAATTCCAATACCCTTGGATGGATGAAGGTTTTACTTCTTACGCGGAAGAAGAGGTGCTTAATATTTTAATGGAACACAATAAAGCAAACCCACATACTAGAGCATATAGATTGCATAATTACTATATGGGATTGGCAGACAGGGAACCTCTATCCACACCTGGCGATTATTATGAAAAGAACAGGCATTATGGCATTTCTTCCTATTCTAGAGGTCAAATTTTTGTGGCTCAATTGAGATATATTGTTGGTGATGAAGCCTTTTCAAGAATTATGCTTCGCTATTTTGATGAGTGGAAATTTAAGCATCCAAAACCAGGAGACTTTTTAAAAATTGCAGAAGAAGAAAGCGGAATTCAATTGGATTGGTATTTGAATTTTTGGATGAACACCAACAAAAAAATTGATTATGCAATTGTAGATATAGAGGAGAAAAAGGATGCGTTTACGGTTAATTTGAAAAGAATAGGCGAAATGCCAATGCCTATTGAAGTAAAAGTAGAATTGAATAATGGAGTAGTTAAAACCTATCAAATTCCTTTGCTTTCTATGTTTGGAAATAAGGAGGATAAGAATTTAATATTGTCCCACGAATGGCCTTGGACCAGCGAAAATTATGAATTAAGGGTTGACATGGATTATGATGATGTTAAACAAATAACCATTGATCCAGGTGCTTGGGTGGCAGATGTAAATAGAGCTAATAATGTTTGGCCTCAGCCAGAGGTAGAGGAAAAGAAATAAATGAAATAAAGCAAATTTGGATTTTGTTTCAAATAATTAAATGAAAAAGTATAAAAACCAGCAAATTACTTTGGACCTAATTCGTATTATTTAATACCAAACTTAGGCTCCTGTAGACCTAGTTTTATAGAATTATTAGATCTCCCAAAATTGAAACTTTCATTATCGAATTTCAATTTTGTGGGATCTTTTTGCTTTTCTAGGTTTGTTTGAAAACCAAACAAATTGAAAAAACTACTCATTATTATCCTGTTAAGTGGCTCACTATTCTCAAAAGCCCAATTTTTAGATTCCAATTTTATTTTTATTTCCAACGAATTCCTAGTAGGCGAAGGATATCGTTTTGTCTCTGCCGGAATTAACTATGAGATGGATCATAAGTATTCTATGGAAATTAATTATAGTGCATCGATTATAGGTTCAAGAGAAAAACTTTATATAAACCAACCCTATATTTATTTTGATTTAAGTCCAGTTTTTCCTCCTGGAGGACCTTATGATCAAAATTATAGTATTAATATGATGGTGGGGAAAATTGTAAAACCACCGAGTCAGCAGGTATTTAGATTTAATTTTATGCTAGGTATAGGATATAGTAAAATAATTAACCTAGTTAATTGGAGGGAAGAAAGTGGTTCGGGATTTTTTAATTTGAGATACTATCAATATGATAAACAGCAATTCACCACTTTAAGCTTTTTAATAAAACCCAAAATTGAACTTACTCTTGGACGATGTTTGGGAATAAATTTATTTTCCCAATGTGTAATTAATAAGGATAGAGTGGACTTGGGTCTTTTAGGTTTTGCTTTTACCTATGGAATAATTAGAGAAAAAAAAATTAAAAAACCAAAACGATAAAACGGATTAGCAAGAACCATTAGGGACAGTTCTTAAACCTCCGTATCCGTTTCAGACTCTGTTTCATCTGCTGAGGCTAGTTCCTCTTCGAGTTCTTTAACCCTTTTGTTAAGATTAGTATTAACATCTTGAGAATCTGCAAGGGATTTGTTTAAGTCTCCATTTTGTTTTAATAATTCAGCTTCTTTGTTTTGCAATTGTTCAATGGAACTGTTTTTTTCTTGGATGGTATCCTTCAAAGAATTCACATGCTTGTTTAATCCACGTATGTCGTTGTTGAGGTTTTTAGTTGCCATCATTGAATAGATGATGTAAATTAAAAAGCCAAAGGCAAAAACAATATTGGTATAAAAGGCAGACCCTTCGGCTGAAGTACCTACTAGATACATAAACAAAGCGAAACCGATAATTCCGATTCCGAGAATTAATACAATGGTTTCAAGGCTGCTTTTTTTCATTTTGGTTCTGTGCTTGGTTAATGGCTACGACTCCCTAAAAATAGTAATTTTAGATTGGAACAAAGTCCAATTGTTTTTTCTCTAAATCTGCGTTCTTTACTCGGATCTTAATTTGATCCCCCATCTGGTAAACTTTACCTTTTCTTTCCCCAACAATACAGTGGTTTTTTTCATCAAAAAGATAGTAGTCATCCTTAAAGTCGCGAATTTTTATCATTCCCTCACATTTGGAATCATTAAGCTCTACAAAAAGGCCAAAATCCATAGTTCCAGAGATAACCCCCATAAAATCTTCCCCAATATGTTTCTCCATAAATCTTACTTGCATGTATTTTATGGATTCCCTTTCCGCTTCTGTTGCCAGTTTTTCCCTAGCAGAAGAATGCTTGCAAAGATCCTCATAAATTAAAGCAGAAGGCTCTTTTTTCCCATCTAAATAATGTTGGAGTAAACGATGAACCATCATATCCGGATAACGACGAATGGGAGACGTAAAATGACTGTAATAGTCAAAAGACAATCCATAGTGACCAATATTTTTGGTACTATAAACAGCCTTAGCCATGGTTCTTACCGTTAACTTCTCAATCATGTTCGCTTCACCTTTTCCCTTTACTTGTTTCAGCATTTTATTAATGCTTTGCGAAGTTGTTTCTGTGGTTTTGGTGTTTAGGGAATAGCCAAATTGCTTTACAAAATTGTTGAGATCAAATAACTTATCAGGATCTGGATTGTCGTGGATTCTATACACAAAGGTTTTACCTGAAGGCTGACCATTTTTTCCTTTTCCAATAAAACGTGCCACACTTCTATTAGCTAAAAGCATAAACTCTTCTACTAAATGGTTGGCGTCTTTACTTTCTTTAAAATAAACCCCAATAGGTTCTGCATTTTCATCCAGGTTGAATTTTACTTCTAGGCTATCAAAAGCAATGGCTCCATCTCCCATCCTATTTTGGCGCATGGTTTTAGCTAATCCATCTAAAAGTAAAATTTCTTCTTTTAAATCACCTTGGCCAGTTTCTATAACTTCCTGAGCTTCCTCGTAAGTAAACCTTCTATCAGAATTTATTAGAGTTCTTCCAAACCATTGATTTAAAATTTGGGCTTTTTCATCCATTTCAAAAACGGCTGAGAAAGTGTATTTTTCCTCATTTGGCCTTAAGGAACAAACCTTATTGGAAAGTTTTTCAGGAAGCATAGGTACAACCCGATCTACCAAATAACCCGAAGTAGCTCTTTTTAAAGCCTCTTCTTCTAGGGCGGAATCTTCTTTTACAAAATGACTAACATCTGCTATATGCACTCCGATTTCCCAATTTCCATTATTTAATTTTTGAACGGAAAGGGCATCATCAAAGTCTTTAGCATCTTTGGGATCAATTGTAAAAGTGCAAATATTTCTAAAGTCGCGTCTCTTTTTTACTTCTTCATCTACTATTGCATCACTAATCTTTTCCGCTTCAGCTTCTACCTCCCTAGGAAAGGATCTTGGTAAATCGTATGCGGCCAAAATGGAATGGATTTCCACATCGTGGTCTCCAGGTATTCCCAATACTTCTATAATTTTTGCAAAAGGGTTTTTCGCATCTTTTGGCCAATCTGTGAAGGCTACAATTACCTTTTCTCCATCTTTTGCTCCTTTTATATGCTCTTTGGGAATAAAGAAATCATAAGGCATTTTTCTACTGTCCGGAACCACAAACGCATGGTGGGCAGCCAATTGAACAATTCCCACAAATTCAGTTCGGTGTCTTTTTACAACTTCTACAATATGCCCTTCTGGTTTTTTATTTTTCTTTTGGGCATAAAGCAATACGTTTACAGTATCGCCATTTAAAGCACCCCCCATATTTCTTTGGGAGATATAAATGTCTTTTTCAATTTCACTAGACATTATATAGGCAGAACCATTGGAAGTAAGATCCACGGTTCCTTGCACAAAATTGTCTTGATGTTTATAGCGGTATTTTCCTCTCGCTACGGATTCGATAGTTCCTTCTTTAAGCATATTCTCCAACAATAAAAGCACGCGTTGTCTTTCGTTGCGATCATTAATCTTAATAAGTGAGGAGATTTGTTTGTAGTTGAAACTCTTTAGAGGCTCTTTTTGAAGAACGCGAATGATTCTGTCGTCCATCTTTAATAGGCGGCCTTTGCCTTTATTAAATTTACTCATATTTGAGGGCAAAGGTATATTATTCGTTTTTGTTGCTTCATATTGTTGAGGTTAAGAAATATTAAAGCGAATATTAAAAAGAAATGTAATATTTTTATGGTTGATTATCAGGGTTTTAGATTAAATATTAAAAAAGAATATACCCCTAGGCAACTATTGAACAATAAACGCCTGTCATTAAAGTAACCAAGGCCAAACAAAGAAAATGGGATTACTATTACGCCTACCAACATCAGAACAAAAGCTTGTTAAGCAATGCCTTCGAGGAGATGGCCGCGCTCAACGGGAATTGTACGAGAAATTTTCTCCCCAGATGTTGGCGGTTTGTAGAAGGTATGTGAAGGGAACAGAAGATGCCGAGGAAGTTCTTTCAAATGCATTTATTAAGGTTTTTAATAAGATAGACCAATACACAGGAGAAGGAGCGCTAGGAGGATGGGTTAGAAGAATTATGGTAAATGAATCTTTAAATTTTATCCGCTACCAAAAAAACCTCTTTGTAGAGGTTGAAGAAGAAAACCACAGTCATTTTTCACACGAAGAGCTTGGCGAACAAATGGATGCAGATCATTTAATGGCAATGATAGACGAGTTACCATTGGGATATAAAACAGTATTTAACCTTTATGCCATTGAAGGTTATGGACACAAAGAGATCGGAGAAATGTTGGGAGTTTCCGAAAACACCTCAAAGTCTCAACTAAGTAAAGCAAGAAAACACCTACAGAATAAATTAGGACAAGGACAACTTTTATACAAAGAGCAATGAAAGAGAAAAATCCAATAGACGAGCTTTTTAAGCAAGGACTAGAAAATAAAGAAATTAAACCATCAGATGCAGCTTGGAGTAAAATCGAAGAGGCAATGATGCCAGAGGATAGTAAAAAAGGAGGCTTTTATTTTATGAGAGCAGCAGTTGTAACTCTTTTAGTTGGGCTTTCATCTTGGGTTTATATTAGTAATAATCCCTTAGATTTTGGAACCGACAACCCAATTCCTCCAACAAGTATTGATATTAACGGACTTGATAACACGGTGGCCGGAAGTGGTGATCCTGTAAAAGGAGCGAGCACAAAAAGCAGCACGAAATCAACTACAGGAAAAGATCCAAAAGCAAGTTCGGTTAAAAAGAAGGAGCGTAAAATAGTTCCAATTTTGAGAAGCAGCGGAAGCCCATTAGTTAAGTTGGTTAGCATTGAAACTACCATTAGCCCAGCGATTGAGGATTTAAGAATGATGGATCATGAAATGTTTGTTACTCCAGCATTAATTACAGAAGATGAGAATAAGCAAAAAACACAAACGATAGGAAGCCCTGTTACGGAAAAAACTTATTATGCTGATAAGGGTGAAACGGAAGAAGAAAAGCCTGTTAAAAAACTAAAATTTAAAGAAAGGGTATTCGCTTATGCTTCAGATCAATTCAACAACCTTATTAGTGGCGAGCCATTAGAGCTTCCAAAAACAGAACTTAATGGAACTCCAAAACTAGAAATAAGCCTAGGAAATTTTTTAACCAAAGAATAAAATCAAAGCCCAAATGATTCAACATATTAATTCAAGCAACAACGAACAAAACCAAACGAAAACAAAATCAAATTTTAGCATTATGAAAAAGTATTTAATATTAACTTTTGTCTTTACCCTAGGAATAGGCTTAGCAAAGGCACAGGATACAGTGAAAGTAGAAACAACACAACCTTCTTCCGAAAGCGAGGAGCTAGCAAGACTTTCCACAAAGGATTTAAGCACAGTGATTGGAGAGGTTTTAAAAAAGACCATGAAAATTCAGGCCGAACAAAAAAAGAGTTTAGCCGAAATAGATCAGCAAGAAAAAGCCGGGGAAATTACAGCTGAGCAAGCCGAGGATAGAAGAGATGAAATCAACGACAGTGCTGAAGAAAGTATGGATCAAGTTGAAGGAATAATGGAAGCTTGGGGAGAATCTTACGGAGAAAAGTGGGAAGCTTGGGCCGAAGAGTTTGAAGCAAATATGGAAGCGAATGAAAATGGTGAAGGATTGGTAATTCCAGAAATTCCTGCTATGCCATCTGTACCTGGTGAAGGATCTAACAAAACGGCTCCGGCAGATTCAACGAAAAAGAAAAAGAAGCAAAAAATAATTATTTCTGAAGACGGTATTACCATTAGAGACGAGGAAGAAGGAGACAAACCATTTGCTTTGCAATTTGAAGCCAAAGAAGATGGAGATAACTCTGAAGAAGAACACAAAACCGACAAAATTGAAAGAACAGTAGGGTATTCTGATATTCACTTTGGTTTCAACCAACTTTTAGAAGAAGGCCAATATCAAATTGTTGACGAGCCAGCAGAACAACAGTTTTGGAAATCTACAACCTTTGAATTAGGCGGTGGCTGGAAAACAAGAATAGGCTCCCCATACAGTAAATTCTATATTAAGTACGGTGGTGAGTTTAGCTGGCACAATTTCAGATTAAAAGGAGATAATGTTATTTCCAAACAATCTGGAGCCAATTCTGGAGCCATGTTCGCAGCAGATAGCAATAGCATTTCCAAATCAAGATTTGAAATAGTATATTTTAATATCCCTGTAATGTTTCAACTAGATCTAAGCAAGGTAGGCGAAGTGGACGATTCTTTTACCTTAGGAGTTGGGGGATATGGAGGAATTAGATTAACCTCTAGAAGAAGATTAGAGTACAATGATTTTGAAGGATCATCAGTAGAGTCTGAAATTAAAAATGACTTTTACAGCAACCCTTTCCGTTACGGCGCCATGGCCCAAATGGGTTGGGGAGATTTTAAAATAACTGCAAAATATGACCTAAGCACTTTCTTTGAAGCCAATAAAGATTTTAATAAAGATTATCAAATGGCAAGCATTACTTTGGGCTGGACCCTTTAATCAAAAAGAAATTACCCAATATTTTAAAGCTTCTCTTCATTTCTGAAGAGAAGCTTTTTTTTGGTAATATATTTACCTCAAATAATTATCCTAAACCATGGAGTTAACCTGTAAAACATTTAATGAACTTAGTCTTTTAGAACTTTACGATTTATTAAAATTAAGAACAGATATTTTTGTGGTAGAACAAGAATGCGCCTATCCAGAATTGGATGATTTTGATAAACAAGCGCATCATATTATTGGATTTTTAAACAATTATATTGTCGCTTATGCTAGAATTCTTCCCAAGGATACAGTGTATAAACAGGTTTCCATAGGAAGGATAGCAGTACATGAAAACGAGAGAAAAAACAAGCTAGGCAAACAGCTCTTTGATTTCACAGTAAAGAAAACAAAAGAAATTTACCCTGGAGAAACTCTAAAAATACAAGCCCAAACCTATTTGGAAAAATTTTATGCTTCTTTCGGTTTTAAAACTATTTCAGAACCCTATCCAGATGTTGGTGTTTGGCATGTAGATATGCTTTTAGAACAATCTACCTAGCAAAATACGCTTCCAATTCTTTTAAAGTCTCAGAGGTAGTATGTAGATCTTTTACCACTTGGCCATGATCTAAAATCACTATCCTTTGGCAAAATTCAGTAACATGAACCAAATCGTGACTGGATATTAACATCGTTACATCCGTTTCTTGATCCAATCGTTTTAACTCATCTCTTAGGCTGTATTGAGTAGAAGGGTCGAGGTTGGCAAAGGGTTCGTCCAGCATTAAAATCTCAGGTTTTCCCAAAAGAGCACCCGCAATTCCCACCTTCTTTTGATTTCCCTTTGAAAGATCGCGAATGTATTTTTTCTTGCCGTGAATTTCACCCTTAAAAAACTCTTCGAAAGGGGAAAGACGGGATTTAATTTCCGCTTTATCCAAATTAAAAAGTTTGCCAATAAAATTGAAATATTCGTCTGCCGTTAAATAGTCAATCAGAAAACCCTCATCTAAAAAACTACCTGTAAACAATTTCCAATCTTCCGTTTCGGCAACATTTAAACCTTTACTTGTAACACTGCCTTGGTCTGGCCTAATTAAGTCCAACAAAACCCGAAATAAAGTGGTTTTCCCAGCTCCATTATTCCCTACGAGGCCAAAGGACTCCGACTTCATTAAATCTAAGGAGGGAATGTCTAAAACTTTTTCCTTACCATAGGATTTACTAATGTTTGAAATGCTAATTATACTTTCCATATTGGATATAATATTGTTTGCTACGACTTCTCTCTAAAGCCAGCGGCATTAATGTATTTTTTTTCTTTGAAATTATCTACAATCCCCTTAAACCAAACTTTGGAAAAAGCCAAGCTTAGCAGCCCAAAGGCACCCACAGCAATATATCCGCCTTGTTGGTCAAACAACACATCGAAGGAGCTAAAAATAAGCACCGGTAATAACATAGTAGGAATCGTAATTAAGTATTGAACCGCGCTGGTTCCTTGGTAATTAAAAGCCGACCCTTTACTTAAATCAATTTTCTTTTTGTTGTAGGTAGAGGTGAATAAGATGAAAAAGGAATTAAAACCCAGGTTGAATAAAAAGGCTGCTGTATGGGCATAGAAGACATTCCAACCAAAATAAATATAGGGGCTAATAAGGATATAGGAAATAACACAACTCACGGCGAGCAGCAAAAATTTGGCCTTGTAAAAATCGGTGATGGAGTAGGATCTTGTTAAAATACCATCAAAATAGGCACCTTCCCAGCCCACTAAAAACTGGCCGTAGTTTATTAAAAACATGCCCGTCATAAAAATGCCACAAAATAAAAACCAATGTGGTGTTTCAGAATATTGTGGATTGTTATAAAACACAAGACCAAAAAGAAAAACAGCAATATTCATTAACAAAATAGACTTGGTTCGCTTGTTTCTAAAAAGCAGTTTCAACTCATTTGCCAACATGTGACCTACCGCTCCTTTGGCTTCTATAAAGCTAAAACGTTCGGTATTTATGTTTGAGTTTTCCTTTTTACTTTGCCAAAGGTCCAGTTGTGTATGTTCAATTAAGAAATTATAGTTGAGCCTATAAAAACCCAGAATAACAAGAACGGGAATTGCGATTAAATAATAGTGACTGGCAAAACCTCCAAACAAAAACCTTGATAGATCTTGTAGGGAATAGAGACCAAAAAGATCCCCCATAAATAGGCCCAGAACAAGGGCGGCAAAACCCAAAAATATTTTTTGGTTTACGGCGAGAACTCGTTTTATATAAATGGCCAAATAATGATTTGAAAGGCTAAATAAATACAAACTAAAAAACCAAAAAACTGCGCCAAGCGTACCATATTCTAGCCCAACCGTTTTTAAAGCAAACGGCACAAGAAAAAACAAGGGAAGTAAATTGAAAAAGCTAAAAACCGATCCCTGCAAAAGGAAATGAATGATTTTTCCCTTTTTAATTGGGAGGATTAAATAATGCTGAATGCTTAGAACCGAGAGCTCCTGCAAAAAGAATCTCATGCATAAATCCGCCAACAAATAATATAAAAAGAAACTGCCAAAAACAGGAGTTAGTAGGGTTTCTTCGGGAAACATTTCCCCCATTAACTCAGGTAAAAATATTCCTAAAGCCAAAAAGGCCCCACCAAAATAAAGTACTAAAAAGCCAAGTAAAAGTTTTACCCCTATTCCTTGACTAAAGAAACTTGAGCGAAAAGACCGTTTCCACTTTTGTATAATTAATGATCCGTACATATTTTAAAAAAAACTACTTTTTTCTTCTGCCATTTTTCGAAGCAAAGGGCTGCAGCGATAGCGATCTTCACGGTAATTGGAGTAGAGATTATCCAAATTTGCTACGCATTGATCAATCCCCATTTCATCTGCCCATTTTAATAAACCTTTAGGATAATTCACCCCTTTGGTCATAGCCAAATCGATATCTTCAGCGCTGGCAATATTTAAATATAAGGCATCCGCAGCCTCATTGATAAGCATGGCCAAAATTCGTTTTACAATCTCTTTTCCTAAGGTTTCATCCTTGGTAGGTTGAGGTTTTTCCGCTCCTTCGGAATAATCATAAAAACCCTTGCCTGTTTTTCTCCCAAGCCAACCGGCTTCCACCATTCTTTTTTGAGAAAAATTGGGTTTATATCTCGGGTCGTAATAAAACTCTTTAAACACAGTTTCTGTGACGGCATAATTTACATCATGGCCAATAAAATCCATTAAGGTAAAAGGTCCCATTCTAAAACCAGCCAATTCTGTCATCGCCCAATCAATGGTTGCCGGATCTGCAAAACCTTCCTCATATAAACGAACCGCCTCCCCGTAAAAAGGGCGAGCAACACGATTTACAATAAAGCCAGGCGTATCTTTTGCCAACACCGTTACTTTTCCCCAAGAATCAATAATTGCTCGCGATTTTGCTACAATTTTAGGAACCGAAGAAACGGCAGGAATAATTTCCACCAATGGCATTAATGGGGCTGGGTTAAAAAAGTGAATTCCCACCATTCTTCCTGGGTTTTTAATGGAAGACCCAATGGAAGCAATGGAAAGGGAAGAGGTGTTGGAAGCCAAAATTGTTTCCTCTTTACAGATCTCATCTAGCTTTGCAAAGACTTGCTTTTTAATGTCTAAATTTTCAATGATAGCTTCAATAACCAAATCGGAACCAGAAAGATCATTGAGTTTTTCCGAATAGTTGATTCGTGCCAATATGCTTTCATTTTCACCCTCTTTTAATCTTCCCTTCTCTACTAAGCGGGCCAAAATTTTAATATGTCCAGCTTTAGCTTTATCCAAAGCCGCTTGGTTGGTATCAAACAAAGTAACATTCTCCCCATTTTGGGCGGCAACTTGAGCTATTCCAGCACCCATAGCGCCAGATCCTACAATTCCTATTTGCATTTTATATTTTCTATAGTATGACCAATGGCCTAATTATTTTCCTTTAAAATCGGCTTTTCTTTTTTCTAAAAAGGCATTTACACCTTCCTCATAATCGTAACTTTTTCCAGCCAGACTTTGGTATTTATCCTCAGAAGCCAGTTGGTTTTCTAAGCTATTTTCGAAACTTTCGTTCAATAATTTTTTAGTGTAGGCCAAGGCCATAGTGGGCATCAAACTCAATTTCTGAGCAATTTTCATAGACTCTTCCTCAAATGTTTCATCTTCAAAACACTTATAAATCATGCCCATTTGTTCCGCTTCTTCGGCAGAAACTTTATCGCCAAGCATCATTAAAGCAGAGGCTTTTTGCATTCCTACCAAACGCGGTAGAGTATAGGTGCCACCACTATCTGGGATTAAACCAATTTTAGAAAAAGCCTGAATAAAACTTGAACTTTTTGTAGCCAAGGCAATGTCACAAGCCAAAGCAATATTAGCTCCGGCACCAGCGGCAACACCATTAACGGCGGCAATAACAGGTTTGTCTAAATTTCTAATTTGTAAAATAATGGGGTTGTAATGTTCCGATACAATTTTAGTCAGCTCCGGGCCATTTGGATCTATAGCTTCCGCCAAATCCTGACCAGCACAAAAGGCCTTTCCGTTTCCAGTTAAATAAACGGCTCTTATTTCTGGATTTTTGTTGGCTTTATCAAGTTCAGATTGAAGGGCAAGGGCCATTTCACGAACGAAACTATTGTATTTATCCGGTCGGTTTAGTGTGATTTTTAGGACAGATCCTATTTTTTCACTGAGTATATATTGGGACATTTTTATCGATTTGTTCCAAATGTAATTTTTATTGTCCTCACCTCAAAAGTGAAAGCCAAAGATCTCAGAATAATTATTGTTTTTGAAATCTAAATACATTTAAAATAATCGAAAGGCTCTAGGCAAGAAGTACATTTGTAAAGGGATTTACAGGCCGTAGAACCAAACTGGCTAATCATTTCTGTTTCTGTGGATTTACAATGTGGACAGGTAACTTGTTTGGCTTTTCCAAATAAAACAGATTTATCCGAGGAGCTTCCTTCAGGGGGTGCAATTCCGAACTCACGAAGCTTTTCCTTGCCTTTTTCCGTCATCCAGTCGGTGGTCCAAGCAGGAGATAAAACGGTTTTTACTTTTATGTTTTGAATGCCCTTTTCGGATAAAACGACTCGTATGTTTTCTTCAATTTCATTCATGGCCGGACAGCCAGAATAGGTAGGTGTAATAGTAATAAGGGCGCCATCTTCGATTAAATCCACATCCCTTACAACCCCTAAATCGGTAACTGTTAAAACTGGAATTTCGGGGTCGCTAACCTCTTCCAACCAATCCCAAATTTGTTTTACAGTAGCCGCCATGGTTTTACCAATTAGCCTCTGGATACATACGTGGTAAAGACTGCATTTCTGCAAGAATAAAACCTAAATATTCTGTGTGACTTCCTTGTTTTCCACCAGATTGCATCCATTCTGCTTCAGGCTTTTTTAGTGTTGCAATCTCTAGAATCTGACTTACTTTTTCATGCCAGTTTTCTTTAATCACATCTAGGTTTGGTCCTATATTGTCATTTTCAGCAAAAAGATCGATTTCATCTTTTGTAAAAAGCTCACCAGTCCATTCCCATAAATCATCGATGGATTTTTGGATTCTATGATGGCTTTCTTCGGTTCCATCTCCTAGTCTAATTATCCACTCCGCGCTCCATTGAGCATGGTAGCTTATTTCCTTAATAGCCTTTTGGGCGATGGCTTTAATATTTTCATCCGAACTTTTTAAAAGTTCAGAATAGAGAAAGTAATTATACGTATCAAAGTAAAATTGACGAGCAAGGGTAAATCCCCAATCTTCATTTGGAAGTTCAAGGATCAAGGCGTTTTTAAACTCCTCTTCAGGTCTAAAAAAAGCAAGTTTATCTTCTGTAAAGCCTTCACCTTTTTGTTCTGCAGCATATTGCAAAAGCATTCTGGCTTGCCCCAATTGATCTAAAGCAATATTAGATAAGGCAATATCTTGTTCTAAAACGGGGCCATGACCGCACCATTCCACCAAACGTTGTCCGAGGATCAGGGCATTGTCTCCAAGTCTTAATGTGTATTCAAGTAATTTTGTATCCAATTGTACTGTTTTTAAATGCGAAATTACATGTGACCGATTTCGTCGGGAATCTCATAAAATGTAGGATGACGGTAAACTTTATCATCCGCAGGAGTAAATAATGGTTCGCTTTCATCCGGACTAGAAGCCGTAATAGATTCAGATGGGCATACCCAAATGCTAATTCCTTCGCTTCTTCTGGTGTACACATCGCGGGCATTTTTAATCGCCATTTCCTCATCAGGTGCATGGAGGCTTCCCACATGTTTGTGACTCAATCCATTTCTGGAGCGAATAAAAACTTCCCAAATTTTCCAATTATCCTTGTCAGACATAAACTCTGTAATTATGTTTTATTAAGCCGCTTGGTGCTTTTTTCTTTCCGATTGTTTTTTAGCATAAGCATTTGCCGCTTCTCTTATCCACTCTCCATTGTCATGCGCTTTATTTCTAGCGATTAACCTTTGCTTATTGCACTTTCCATTGCCTTTAATTACATCGTAAAACTCGGTCCATTCTATTTCTCCGTGTTCATAATGCTTAGTTTCTTCATTCCATTTTAGGTCTTTATCAGGAATGCTTAATCCTAAATATTCTGCTTGCGGCACTGTTTTATCAATAAACTCCTGACGTAATTCGTCATTGGATTTTCTTTTGATTTTCCACTTCATGCTTTGTGCAGAATTTGGAGATAAATCATCTGTTGGTCCAAACATCATTAATGACGGCCACCACCAGCGGTTTAAAGCATCTTGGGCCATTTTTCTTTGGGTAGGCGTTCCGTTGGCCAGGCTAATCATAATCTCATAACCTTGTCTTTGGTGGAAACTTTCTTCCTTACATATTTTCACCATGGCTCTTGCATAGGGACCATAGGAAGTTCTACAAAGCATCACTTGGTTTGCAATGGCGGCACCATCTACTAACCAACCAATAGCACCCATATCTGCCCAAGAAGGGGTAGGGTAATTAAAAATGCTCGAATATTTTGCTTTTCCAGAAAGTAAATCTTTAACCATATCCATTCTGTCGGCACCTAAAGTTTCGGCGGCAGAATATAAATAAAGACCATGTCCAGCTTCATCTTGAACCTTTGCCAAAAGGGCAACTTTTCGTCTTAAGGAGGGGGCTCTTGTTAACCAATTTGCTTCGGGTAACATGCCAACAACCTCACTGTGACCATGTTGGCTTATTTGTCTGATTAGTGTTTTTCTATACTTTTCAGGCATCCAATCTTTTGGTTCAATCTTATTTTCGGCATCTACATAATGCTGAAAGCGATCTTCCAAACTAGTTTCTTTTGTCATAGCTTTTGGACTTTAGAGAATTGCAAAGATAGTACTCATTTAGTTTATAAATATGAGGATTATCATCTAGACTTAAAGGCAAAACTAAATTGAAATTCAAAAAATTCAAAAAAGAGAAACTTAAAGGCCACCCAAGCTTGCAGATATTCCAATTCTAAACCCAAATGACTTTGGTTTTAAATCTTCAAAAGACTGAACCAACTCCAAGCGAAAAAGGCTGAAAATATTATCTACTGTGTAACCAACTTCCGTGTAATTTGGAGAGTAATCCGTTTTTAAATAATTGACAAAAAAGTTTTCTTTAACTCCTAAAAGTCTAACCGCAGGAATTTGGGTTACAAACAATTTTCTAAATCGGATATAAGAAAGCGCGGATAAATAACTGTTGGAAGTGCTGTATTCATAATAATCCAATAAACGGTAATTTCCGGTTAAACTCAAAGGAGCAAATTCGGTTAACAGACCTTGAAAATGCTTGTTATCAACAAATTGGATATTATTTTCATAAAGGAAAGTTCCTCCTTCAATTTCAAAATCTAGGGTAGCTTTTGCCCCCATTCTAATGCTGGATTTAATGCTCGCTTCAAGCCTTTGAAACTCAGAATCGCTACCGAAAACACCTTTCCAACCGGAATGGTAGCCAACGCTAAGTTCTGGGGAGCTTCCAGAAATTGGGATTTTATGGCCATTGTATTTTCTAAATTTCAACCAAGGTTTTGCATTAAACACAATAGAAGTGGTAAATGCTTTGGCATTGTTGAAAGCCTGAAAACCATTTTCAAAATTGATGGGCTCATTTCCTAAATATTCTAAATCTTTCCAATTAATTAAACTCCAAGAGCTGTTATTAAAAAGTTGATTTCTATTCGCCCATTCTACATTTCCACTTAAAGAATATTTATAGCTAAGCCTTTTAGACCACCTTCCTTTTATATAGGACTTTTCATAAAGCCGCATATAATTTCGTTCTAGAAGTAAAGAATATAATGTGTTCACAAGCGGGTTTATTGAGTTTACCGCAAACTGTTCCACATACTTACCTCCTTCAAATTGAAATTGGTGATTTGAAAAAGTACCACCCTTAGATCGAAACTGAACCTCCACCTTTGGGTAAAACTTTTCACTAGAGAACCCGAATCTCAAATAGGGCTTAATTCTCAAACTGTGATTGGTATCATCTTTCCAAAAAAGGCTTCCCGTAAAGTCTAAATTTACACCTTCCACGGTATTGTATCTTAAGTTGGGAAGGAAGCCAGGAAAAGTAAATCTCATACGATTGGAGATTTTGTAGTACCCACCAAAAATAAGATCGGAAAATCCCAAAGTATCGCCATTTGCCCGCCTTAAACTATCTCTATTTCTAGTTTTTTTCTGAACAACATAAAGGCTATCATCGATTACATAACTCTTCTTTTCCTTTTCGGTAAGTGGCACTGTTCTAATGTTTGCCCAATAAAGAGAATCCTTCATTTTGGCCGCGCTGTCTATTTTATAGGTGTAATCGTAGAGCACATCTTCGTCTTCTGTTTTTTTCATTTCCGCTTCTTCGTAGTCTTCAATCAACTCCGAAAATTGTTTGTTGCTCACAGATTTCTTTTCATCAAAAACCTCCTCCAAACCATTTTCCACTTTTCCGTCGTCAATGGATTCCAATTCTTCTGGGGCATCGTGAATTTTTTCATCCACTAAGTTTACCATCGCATCGAGCTGGCCGTTTTTTATTATTATATAATCGTTTACAGAGGCGTAATAATCATAGATACCGCTAAAACCAAAAAGGTTGAATTCAAACTTATATTTTTGAGTAACAGGCATCCAAATATCGCCTAAAATTGGCGCGAATATTTGTTCAATGCTTACGTCGTACATATTTATTTTAGCCTTCAGTTGTAAGCTATAAATGCTCCAAAAGTCTTCACGTATATAAATCTCTCCTTCAAAAACATTTTCGCCAGGTGAACGGGGAATTACCTTAATCTTGTTTACCTCAAAACCTCGATCCATAAAGGTTCCTAAATATTCAAATTTATAATATCTGAAGGCTGAAGGGGATAGGGGGGAAATGGCTCCAGAAACCTCTGGTTGGTAAAAAGAGGAACTGATATAACCATTTGGATTTGCATTTGCATCATCCTTCCCAGAAGTTCGGATGGAGATAATTTTATTTCCAAATTTATTCGGCCTTTCAAAAAATATTTCCATTACAGATTCCGAAGTAAAAGCACGGCCGGTGTCTACTCCTTCATCTTCTAACATTTTTTTAAATACACCCGGGATTTTTTTCACCTGTCCGGTTCCTTTTGTATATACGGTGGCATCGTATCTATCGCATTGCAACAAATGATATTTTGCTTTAGTTATGGCTTTGCGTATAATGGTGTAAGCAGGATCTTCAGCGCCACGTACGATGGTAATTTCATCGACTTGAAAGCTCTGAGGAGACATTTGAACATCCACTTGAAGTGCCTCAGTGCCCACCCTAATTTTTCTTACTTCTGGATTGTAACCCATAAATTGAAAAACAATTTCATACTCTCCAGGCTCTAGCTTTAATTCATAATAGCCATCAGCATTGGAGGTGGTTCCAGAGCTTTTTTTCTTATTGTAAATTGAAGTAAAAGGAAGAGGCAAACCTTCTTCATCCGTTACCAATCCCTTTACGCCTTGACTAAATACATTTTGGGAAATGAAGAGTAAAACGATAAAAAAGAGATTTGCTTTTTTCATGTTTGGAGAGAATAGAGTTGTTGGATTAGCTATTATTTTCAGAGGAAAAAGATATTGTTTTTTATAATGACAATGAATTTAGGGTCTAAGGTTGCCTCGATATATTTAAGGGATCAAAAATACTTTAATCAAGAAAAAATCACTTTTCAACAAAAGAACCATTCTATATCCAACTTTGTCATTTAAGGCTATTGCTTAATATAATATCTTTGCCCCCTTAAAATTTATATTTATGTTGAAGTTCTTTAAGAAATCTAGCGCCAAAAAAGAATCCTTAATGGCCTCTGAAAAGTCAGCAGGAAGAGCGCGTTTTCATTCTTTGCGAGTTCAAGATATCACCAGAGAAACCCAAGATTGTGTCTCTGTAGCTTTTGAAGTACCAGAAAAGCTTCAGGAGGATTATAAATTTATTCCAGGTCAATATTTAACCTTGGAACAAGAAATAGAAGGAGAAAAAGTTAGAAGATCTTACTCTCTTTGTTCAAGCCCTTTAGATGGTGAATTAAGAGTTGCAATAAAAAAGGTGGAGAATGGAAAATTTTCTACCTGGGCAAATACAGAATTATCCGTTGGTGCAGAAATCCAAGTGATGACACCAGAAGGAAATTTTTACACTCCTATTAAGGAAGGTCAGAAAAAAAACTATGTAGCTTTTGCTGCAGGTTCCGGAATTACGCCTATTTACTCCATAATAAAATCAGTTTTAGAAGTAGAATCCGAAAGCACAATGACTTTGTTCTACGGAAACCAAACGAGTAATACTGTAATTTTTAAAAATAATATTGATGGTTTAAAAAACCAATACATGAACCGTCTTGAGGTTCACCATATATTAAGCAGAGAAGATCAAGGATCGGATTTGTTGAAAGGAAGAATTGATGGTGGAAAATGCGAATCTTTTTCTAAAAAATTCTTTGATCCTAAGAAGGTAGACGAGTACTTTATCTGTGGACCAGAATCCATGATTAACGGGGTTAACGAAACCCTAAAAACCCTGGGCGCCAATTCTAAAAATGTGCATTTCGAATTATTTACCTCACCATTAAAAAGCGGTCCGGTAAAAGCTAAAACGAAGGACACCGAATCCAATAAGGTTTTAAATCAGGTAACCGTTATTTTGGACGGAGAAGAAACTCATTTTGACCTTGCCAAAGGAGGTTTTTCAATTTTGGACGCTGCTCTTGATGCGGGTGCCGATGTTCCTTATGCTTGTAAAGGAGCTGTGTGTTGTACCTGTAGAGCCAAGGTTGTTGAAGGCACAGCCGAAATGGATATGAATTACGCCCTGGAAGAAGAAGAGGTAGAAGAAGGATTTATCCTTACTTGCCAAAGTCACCCTACCAGCAAAAAAGTTGTTGTAAGCTTCGACGAATAATAGAATTTCAATTTACAATCTTTAATACCCAACTCTCTATTTAATTATAGGGACAGGAAAAGTACGACCTAATTTATTTGGCTCTTTTTATACCTTTGGCCTACAAATTTTTTTATGGAACATGTAAAGAAAGATTTTGTTGCTCAATCAATTTTTGATTTTGAGGCGATGAATGACGGAGAGCAAGGCAAGCTTATCCTTGAAATACTCGTTGACCAACCCATTTTAATGGGTTTTGTTACCAATTTGGCAGATGATTTTAATGACGATGAACACGAAACCATTGTTGATTCTATTGCCATTTTGATAAACGCATTTATTGCTGCAGGAATTCCAGTTGACATGATTCCCCGCGAAATTGTGGATGAAGTTATCGATGAAAAAGTGCAAGGTTATAATAATGAAGAAGCAGACTTAATCGATAGTCCATTGGTTTATGAAGACCTTCAAGCAAGAGCGGCCATAAAATGCAAATTCGACCCTGAGGATGAGGTTTCAAAAGAGAATTTTAATATGGTTTTAAATACGATAATATCAATTGTAGAAAGGGCTATTAGCCATAGTATGCAAAAAGTGGATAAGAATTGAGCCCAGAAGAAATTGTCAATAAAATGATGTCTCAAGATGCTTTTAGCCAATGGTTAGGTATTGAGGTTTTAGAATCAACCGAAGGTGCATCAGTTTTAAAAATGACGGTTAGAAAGGAAATGACAAATGGTTTTGGTGTGGCTCATGGAGGTATTAGCTATTCAATAGCAGACAGCGCTTTGGCCTTTGCCAGTAATTCCCATGGTATAAAATCCATGAGCATTGAAACATCTATTTCACATACAAAACCTGTAATGATAGGGGATACGCTTATCGCGAAAGCAACAGAAAAAACAAAGGGAAATAAAATCGCTGTTTATGATATCCCCGTTCAAAACCAAAATGGAGAAATGATTGCCCTTTTTAAAGGAACTGTATATCGTTCTGGGAAAGAGTGGGAATAAGAATAATAAAACAAACCGATACGAAAATAACATTATGAAAGAGGCCTATATTATTGATGGAATTAGAACTCCAATTGGAAGTTTTGGCGGAACTCTAGCCGCAGTCAGAACAGATGATTTAGCAGCCCATGCCATAAGAGAATTGGTGGTAAGAAACCCAAGTCTAGATCTCGAAAGTATTGCGGATGTAATTATAGGTTGCGCAAACCAAGCAGGGGAAGACAATCGGAATGTAGCAAGAATGGCCTCTTTATTAGCAGGCTTGCCATTTTCCGTACCCGCAGAAACGGTGAATAGATTATGCGCTTCTGGAATGAACGCGGCGGCACATGCCTTTAGGGCCATACGAAATGATGATGGAGATGTATTTATTTCTGGAGGAGTGGAAAACATGACCCGCGGACCCTACGTAATGAGCAAACCAACAAGGGCCTATGGTACAGATTCTAAAATGTACGATTCCAGCTTTGGTTGGAGGTTTGTAAACCCAATAATGTTTGAACTATATGGTACAGATGCTATGGGGGAAACTGCAGAAAACCTAGTTGAAAAATTTGGAATTAGCAGAGAAGCCCAAGATAAGTTTGCTTTTTGGAGCCAGATGAAAGCTGCAAAAGCTCAAGAAAATGGAAGATTGGCTATGGAAATTGCAGCGGTTTCCATCCCTCAAAGAAAAAAAGACCCGATTATTTTTGAGAAAGATGAGTTTGTAAAAGCAAGCAGTTCTCTTGAAATATTAGGAAAACTTAGACCGGCTTTTAAAAAGGATGGTAGCGTTACGGCTGGCAATGCCTCCGGCTTAAACGATGGAGCAGCAGCATTGCTTATCGCATCAGAAAATGGAATTAAAAACAATGGTTTAAAGCCAATGGCTAGAATTGTTTCCATGGGAGTGGCAGGTGTAGAACCTAGAATTATGGGAATTGGGCCAGTTTACGCTTCAGAAATTGCATTGAAAAAGGCGGGACTAACCTTAGACCAAATGGATATTTTAGAATTAAACGAAGCATTTGCCTCACAGGTGTTGGCTTGTACCCGAAAAATGGGATTGGCGGATGATGATGAAAGGATTAACCCAAATGGAGGGGCAATTGCTCTTGGTCACCCTTTAGGTATGAGTGGATCAAGATTATTGCAAACCGCAGCTATTCAATTACAAGAAACAGGAAAACGCTACGCATTGTGTACCATGTGTATTGGTGTAGGCCAGGGTTATGCGGTCGTACTAGAAAGAGCTTAACTCCTATTATATGATCTTCGAATTCAAAGGATTTAAACCGGTTATTCACGAATCGGCATTTGTTCACCAAACGGCCAGTATTATTGGTAATGTACATATTGGGAAGGATGTATATATTGGTCCAGGAGCTGCTATTCGTGGGGATTGGGGGAAAATTATTATTGAAGACGGATGCAATGTTCAGGAGAATTGTGTGATTCATATGTTTCCCGGAATTACCATTCGTTTGAAAAAAGGCGCTCATATTGGGCATGGAGCAATTGTTCACGGAGCAAACATTGGTGAAAATTGTTTGGTAGGGATGAATGCGGTAATAATGGATAAATCCGATATAGGCTCTGGAAGTATAGTTGGGGCCTTAAGTTTTATAAAAGCAGATAGCCAAATTCCAGAAAGATCATTAGTGGTAGGGAACCCTGCGAAAATTATTAAAAGCGTAAGTGATGATATGCTGACTTGGAAAACAAAGGGCACAGAATTGTACCAATCACTTCCAGAAGAATGTCATCAATTTTTGAAGGAATGTGAACCACTTCGAAAAGCAGAAAAAGATCGCCCAAAACAGGAGGAACTTTTCAAAACTTGGAATCAAATTAAGGGCTCCTAAACCATTGGAATTAACTGTAGGATTGCGACTACAAAAACCACGAATAATTGTTAATAACTCCTCAGCTCAATAGCTAGTATTAGAGCAATATATAAGGGTGGGGTTAAAGATGAATTGTCAGAAATATCCTATAAACAAAGGCTTTACAAAGGCTTCGTAAAATAGATAATCATGGCCCTTCGGCTCTTCAACTTTGTTAACAAATCGGCTAAAAATCAATGTTTAAACATTAAACGGGTCGATTTTGAGCATGTCTATACGTCTGAAAAACAAGGCCTAACATAATTCGTAAAAAAAAATTGCCTCCCCAACCTTGTTATTTGTTAATATTCTCTTAATTTCCGAGTTCCTTTAAATAATTAATTATTACCTAACACTAATTACTATGAGAAAATTACTACCCTATGGGGCAAGGGCTTTTCTGTGCCTTTTGCTCGTGGGAATGTCTTCTTGGCTGTATGCCGGCTCACCTCTGAGTGGAGCGTATACAATCAACTCGACAAACCCCGCAAGTTCCACAAATTTTACATCCTTTTCAATGGCAGCAGATTCGCTGACCACAAACGGTGTGTCGGGAGCTGTAACCATCACGGTTAGCGCGGGTGTTTATAATGAATACATGACGCTGGGTGCAATAGCCGGTGCAAGTGGTACCAACACGATTACTTTTGATGGTGGTGATACTGCAACGACTAGTATTGTACATGATGGAACAACCGAAAACCACACTATTCTCTTGGATGGTGCACGATGGGTTACTATTACAAACCTAAAAATTGTTAACTCCAAAACAGTTGATGATGCTTGGGGGGTTAGAATAGCCAACGAGTCAGACAATTCCACTATAGATAACTGTAGAATTCAAATGGGAGTTGTTACTGCCTTTGAAGATATCGCTGGTATTTTAATGAATGGTAGCGCAACAGCCTCTTCAGGAGAAGGGACTTATGGTGATAATGTGACCATTTCCAACACCACGATTTTTGACGGGTATTATGGACTAAGGTTAGAATCTTCCGCGTGGAATGATACTTCAACAACAGTAACGAATTGCGGCCTTATTGGCAATATTGGATACGGAATGTATGTAGACAATCTTGTAGGTCTGAGCCTAACAGGTAATAAAGTTGAAGGAGCGAGCCTTACTTCTAAGGACGGCTTTTATATGTTCGATTTAATTGACTTTAATATTACAGCAAACAAAATTGATGTTCCAGATTATGGTCTTTATATAGCAGATGGAAACTTTGATTTAACCCTTCCTGCAACTAGAAGTAAAATCGTAAACAATATGCTGGTAAGTTCCACAGACGAACCTTTATATTTAGACGACTTTCAGCAATGTGATGTTTTTCATAACACATGTGCAACGTTTGAAGCCACACTTTCAACTGCTTACGGTATTTATACAAATGATTTAGATGATGTTACCTTCAAAAACAATATTTTTTATTCTAAAAATGGCTACGCTTTTTATTGTGCAGATAATATTTTGGCCTCTGCAACAGTGTTTGTGGATTATAATGACTATTACACCGAAGGGGCGACTCTTGCTTATATATCTTTTTCAAATCAATTTGCAGATCTTGCTGCTTGGCAAACTGCGGATGCAACAAACAACGCAAACTCTGTAGAAGGAGATCCTGTTTTCGGAGCAGGAACAGACGTTCATGTTTCTGGAACCGTTGCCAATGATGTTGGTGACAACGGCGTTGGAATTGGAACTGACATTGACGGAGATTTTAGACCATTAGCACCATCTTTTAATGTAGATATAGGAGCAGATGAATTTGCGCCTGCAACTTGTCAACCACCAACTTCACTAGCGGCTATGAATTTATCTGCAACAACAGCAGATATTTCTTGGATTACAGGAGGAGCTACAAATTGGCAAATTCAATACGGCCCTTCTGGGTTTACCTTAGGCTCAGGAACTGTAGTTAGCGCAACAAGTGTTACTACAACCTTAACGGGATTAATGTCCGCCACAGATTATGACGTTTATGTTTTAGATTCCTGTGGTGCTACCGATATCAGTACTTACACAGGACCGGTTAGCTTTACAACCCTTTGTATAGCTTTTAATAGCTTTCCTTGGTTGGAGGATTTTGAAACGAATACTAGTGCTATTCCAAACTGTTGGGAAAATGAAGCTGGCGATAATTCAGACTGGATTTTTAGATCAGGTAGTATAGGTCACGGTTCACCTAGTGATAATACATCGGGATCAGGGTTTTATGCTGGTGCAGATGATTCTCACTCAAACTCAAATGATACCGTTAATAATTTATTAACTCCTGCTTTTGACCTAACAAGCTTAACCGCTCCAAGGTTAAATTTTTACCACTATATAGGAGATGATGCGACTTTAACGTCTACACTTTATATAGATGTATACGATGGAACAACCTGGAACATGGCTGTTGCAACGATTGGATTTACTGCCGAAGCTTGGCAACAAGAGTTAATTGATTTGTCACAAACTATTCATAGGAATTCTTGTATGTTTAATGTTGGTGGTTACGCTGTTTTTAGTGAGAAAATAGATGTTGTGATGTTGAGCCAATACTATCCTTTTACGGAAAAAATGAATCTTCGTCCTTTTGAATGACTGTTTTAACGGATATAAAAGCTAGAGGAACTCAAGATATTTTAATTACAGCTACAGATAATTTAAATGGATT
>CAKZNE010000111.1 GCA_937129395.1 uncultured Cryomorphaceae bacterium
TTAAATCCTTGCTATTCAATTCCGCTAAGGCTTCTAACCTGTCTTTTTTTAGATAAGGTTTTAGGTCTTCAAGTTTTCCTTGTTTATACCAATCTAAATATTTTTGGATGCTTAATAGCACACCTTCTTTATTCATCAGCGGACTGATATCAAAAGAAACTACGGAATCCGAACCGCCTAAAAACAAAGCAATAGGAACCACAGGATACCAACCGGAGCCTAGTTCTAGGACATGAAAGGAATTGGTTTTTCCATGTTTTTGGAAATAATATAGATGATCTATTGCGCTGCCATATTTATCAGAAAAATATTGATCCGAAAGGTTTACGCCTTTGGTAATGTATTTCTGGAAAAGGAAATTTACTTTTTGGCTGTTTGGCAACCAAGAAATTATTTTTTGAATTACGGCTTTAAGAATCCACTTCATGCGCTAGCTGCGATATTGACCTAAAATTAAAGGGGGCAAGATAAGTTTTCGAAATTAAGATAACATCATTTCTACTTTTTTCAATCCTTCTACCATTTGATCGATTTCTTCCTTGGTATTGTAAAAAGCAAAAGATGCTCTAACCGTTCCCGGGATGGAATAAAAATCCATAATGGGTTGGGTACAATGATGACCAGTTCTAACGGCAATTCCCAGTTTGTCTAATATAACTCCCGCATCGTAAGGGTGAATATCTCCTAAAAGAAAAGAAATAACACTGGCCTTATTTTTAGAGGTTCCTATAAAGCGCATTTTATCAAATTGGCTTAACTGTTCAGTTCCGTATTTCAATAGCTCTTGCTCATAGTTGCCAATAAGGTCCATTCCAATCTCATTCACATAATCTACTGCCGTTCCCAAACCGATACAAGCTTCAATATTTGGAGTTCCGGCTTCAAACTTATGAGGCAATCCGGCATAAGTGGTTTTTTCGAAACTTACACTTTTAATCATTTCTCCACCACCTTGATAAGGAGGAAGTTTTTCCAATAGCGCTTCTTTCCCGTATAAAACACCTACACCAGTTGGTCCAAATAGTTTATGTCCGCTAAAAACATAAAAATCTACATCTAAGGCCTCAACATCAATTTTCATGTGGGGCACAGCTTGGGCGCCATCCAATAAAACCATCGCTCCTGCATCATGAGCTAAATCGATGATTTTTTTAACTGGGTTTACTGTTCCCAAGGCATTGGAAATATGATTTACAGCAACCAATTTGGTCTTTTCATTAAGAAGAGAAACATATTGATCCAAATCCAATTCCCCATTTTCCAACATGGGAATTATACGTAATACAGTTCCAGAATATTCGCAAAGCATTTGCCAAGGCACAATATTACTGTGGTGCTCCAAAGCCGAAACGATAATTTCACCTCCAGCTTTTAACCAGCCTTTTCCTAGGCCTGAAGCAATAAGATTTATACCGTCTGTTGTTCCTTTAGTGAAAATAATTTCTTCCCTTTTTGGAGCATTTATATGGTTTTGGATTTTGTCTCTACTGGCCTCCATTGCATCTGTTGCCAGTTGACTTAAATGATGAACCCCTCGGTGAACATTGCTGTTGATGGTGGAATAATAATTAGCCACGGCATCAATAACAACTTGTGGTTTTTGACTGGTAGCCCCATTGTCGAAATAAACAAGATTTTTCCCATTTACCTTTTGTTTTAGGATGGGGAATTGTTTTCTTATTTCTTTAACATCAAAGGTTTTGGTTTCCGTCATTAGAGTTCAAAATCCAGGTCTACTTTTAGCTTAGTAGCGATTAATTTGTTCAGTTTTTTGCGTAATTCTTTGATTTTCACATTTCGCAATCCATCATTGGCAAAGGCATAAAGCAATAATGCTTTCGCTTCTTTGGCAGGAATTCCTCGAGCTTGCATGTAAAACATAGCATCTTCATTTAGCTGACCAATAGTACAACCGTGAGAGCATTTTACATCGTCTGCAAAAATTTCCAGTTGGGGTTTTGTATCTACAGAAGCTTTATCTGTTAGTAGAATATTATTGTTTTGCTGGAAGGCATTGGTTTTTTGAGCATCAGGATGTACCATTACTTTTCCATTGAAAATTCCTTTGGAGTTTCCATCGTAAATTCCTTTATACAATTCACTGGAATAGCAATTGGCAAATTTGTGATCTGCCAAAGTATGATGATCCACAACCTGTCCTTCTCCTAAAATGGTAATACCGTCCATATAGGATTCAGTATGTTCCTCTTGGATCATTATGTTGAGGTTGTTTCTCACAAATTTATTCCCAAATGCAAAAGTCCCAATATTCACTACGCTCTTACCAAATTGCTGAACTGTGGTATTGTCAATTAATGAGGCATTTGGACCATCATTTTGTACTTTATAATAGTTTAATCGTGAGCTTTTTTCAGCAAAAATTTCAGTTGCCGAGTTAGTTAAAACATTATGATCGCTCAGCGATTGATGTCTTTCTACAATAGTAACTTCTGCATTTTCTTCAACTACGATAAGGTTCCGGGGTTGGAAAAAAGCATCGTGTTCCAATTTCGAAGTAAAAAACAACACCTGGACGGGTTTGTCTACGGTTTCATTTTTCTTAATCCTTATAAAGGCACCTTCTTTTGCAAAAGCTGTGTTTATAGCTACAAATGATTCATCTTGTGGTAGGGCCTTATTAAAATACTTTTCACTTACATCTTCATACTTATCTAGCATGCTAGAGAAAGTACAAATGTCAAATTTTGAATGGGTAGTTTCACTTAGCCAGGAGCTAAAAACGCCATCGATAAATACTAGTTTATAGGTGTCAACATCGGTAAGAAAGTATTTTTTTACGTCTTTAAAATCAATAGGATTTTCATTTTCTGTGAAGATCCTGTAGTCGTGTTTTAAAATTGGGCGTAAGTTGGTATACCTCCATTCTTCATCCTTTTTTGTTGGGAAACCTTTTTCTTCAAAAACTTTGAAGGCCTCCTGTCTTATTTTATGAACGGGGCTTTTACTTTGGCCATTAAGTTCATTTTCAAAAACTATAAAGGATGATTCTAGCTTATCTTTTAGCTGATCCACGTTGTTCAATTTGTAGGTTTTTATACGGCTAATTCTTCCTTAATCCAATCGTAGCCTTTGCTTTCCAATTCTAGAGCCAATTCCTTTCTTCCAGATTTTACAATCCTTCCTTTGTAAAGTACATGCACAAAATCTGGAACGATATGTTCCAATAATCTTTGGTAGTGTGTAATTACGATGGTTGCATTTTCTGGGCTTTTAAGTTTGTTTACACCATTGGCAACAATACGTAAAGCATCGATATCCAAACCAGAATCTGTTTCATCCAAAATGGCCAGTTTTGGTTCCAACATGGCCATTTGGAAAATTTCGTTTCTCTTTTTTTCACCACCCGAAAAACCTTCATTTAAGGAACGGCTAAGGAAGCCTTTGTCCATTTCCAGCAATTCCATTTTTTCGCGCATCTTTTTCAGCATTTCATTTGCTTTCATTGGCTCTAAGCCTTGAGCTTTGCGCATTTCATTAATGGAAGTTTTTAGAAAGTTGGTTACGGTTACCCCTGGGATCTCAATAGGATATTGAAAAGAAAGGAAAATCCCTTTATGGGCTCTTTCTTCTGGCGCAAGGTCTGCAATGTCTTCATGATTAAAATCAATATGACCTTCTGTAACTTCGTAATCTTCTCTACCTGCAATAACCGCAGACAAGGTACTTTTACCAGAACCATTTGGTCCCATAATGGCGTGCACTTCACCAGGTTTTACTTCTAGGTTTATGCCTCTTAATATTTCGTTGCCTTCTATTCCGGCGTGTAGGTTGGAAACTTTTAACATTTCGTATTATTTTTTTAAAATAGAGAAGTAAGCCTCTCCACTTTTAACTTTTTTTAGTGTTTTTTTTAATTAACCAACAGAGCCTTCAAGGCTAATGGCCAGTAATTTTTGAGCTTCTACAGCAAATTCCATGGGGAGTTGATTCAGTACATCCTTACAATAACCGTTTACGATTAGGGTAATGGCCTCCTGTTCTCCAATTCCTCTTTGGTTGCAATAAAATATTTGGTCTTCACCAATTTTTGAAGTGGTGGCTTCATGCTCCACTTTCGCTGTTTTATTTTGGGTTTCGATATAGGGGAAAGTATGGGAACCACAGCTGCTTCCCATTAAAAGGGAATCACATTGCGAAAAGTTTCTGGCATTTTCGGCACGAGGTCCAATTTTTACCAAACCTCTATAACTACCATTACTTTTTCCTGCACAAATTCCCTTGCTAATGATGGTGCTTTTGGTGTTTTTACCAAGATGAATCATTTTAGTTCCCGTATCCGCTTGCTGAAAATTGTTGGTAACAGCCACGGAGAAAAATTCTCCAATAGAGTTTTCACCTTTTAAAATACAAGAAGGATATTTCCAAGTTACAGCAGATCCAGTTTCTACTTGAGTCCAAGAAATTTTTGCATTTCGTTCGCAAATTCCTCTTTTGGTTACAAAATTAAAAACACCACCAAGGCCGTTTTTATCGCCAGGATACCAGTTTTGAACAGTAGAATATTTTATCTCAGCATCATCCAAGGCAACTAGTTCTACCACCGCAGCATGAAGTTGGTTTTCATCTCTTTGTGGAGCTGTACAACCTTCCAAATAGCTAACATAAGAACCTTGATCTGCAATAAGAAGGGTTCTTTCAAACTGGCCAGTACCTGCTTCATTAATACGGAAATAGGTAGTATTCCGATAACAGGTAATATCGGTGTACGTTACGTTCACACTGATCAGTCATCGCAAGGTAATGCATTTAGTACAGTAGATGGTATTGTTGTGGCATCACCTACGAGGTACAAATAAGTCCATAATCAAGTACGCTGTTGTCGGATGTTCTTTACTGATGCCTGCTTCCGTATTGGAGGATGATGATTTTT
>CAKZNE010000112.1 GCA_937129395.1 uncultured Cryomorphaceae bacterium
GCATTTTCATTCCTTCAATTGATTTTTTTACCATAACCACAGAATCATCAAGAAACTCCAATTCCTGATCTTCTATCCCCCATGAGTATGTTCCTTTTAGATTTTTTACCGAACCCTTGGTGTTTTTTAGACTTTCTGATAGTCTTTCAAAAACAATCAAAGTACTTTTTGAGCCAACTGGTCTTATGGCCATGGTATCTCCCCCAAATTTTATTAGATACTCATCTCCTGAAAGGATAAATGTGCTATCTCGCAATTCATAGCTCATTTCCCTTTGGTCAATTTTATCGAATTTAAAGGAGGCAAGATCTCCAATGGCCGTAATTAATACCGTGCTATCTTGAAATTCCAATAGGTTCCTGGAAAAGGATGGAAATTTTTCGGAATTCCCTAACTGGGTGTAAGTTGTAATCCAAATCCCATCCAATGGACTTTGTTCTTTTTCTTCACAACTCGAAACTAAAATTAGCAGGGCCAATAAGGATATCCACTTTCTCATACTATTCCATTTTTATTGAATGCGAATATAATTCCTTAGTCGGGATTAAAACTTATTCCCATTAAAATCAACAGTAAATAAATGCACTATCCAAAATAGCGAATCTTGTTTTTTTTCAATTGAGAGCCTAAATTCATGTAAAGATTTTAAAATGAAAACCTGCTTATTCTGCGAAGATCCTCTTAAAGGGAGGTCTGACAAAAAATTCTGTGATGATACATGTCGAAATGCCTTCAACAACAGAAAGTCATCAAATAATAACAATCTAATGAGGAGAGTAAATCGAATATTGAGCAAAAACCGGCGAATTTTAAAAGACCTATCGGTTTTGGATAATGACAAGTCGAATAAAGAAATTTTGATGTATAAAGGTTTTGTATTTAACTATTTTACAAGTGTTTACGAGAATGCTAATGGAAGGAAAAGTTATTTTATTTATGATCTTGGATATTGCTTTTTAGATGATAAAGGATTTGAGATTGCGCTTTTATCAAAAAATGAATAGAAGGAATTATTTGATTGCCTCTGGAGAAACAAATTTGATCAAAAGCCCAATAAGGGTCAAAAAGGAAATGAATATTAGGATCTGCAAAATAGCGTTGAGGGCTATTATCCAAATGCTTTTGTTGGAATCAAAAACCATGGTATTCCAAATGAAAATTAGTATGAAAAACACAGGGAAGGCCTCTAGACCAATGGTATCTGGTGACAAATAGTTGACCAAATCTTGAAGAACGGTAATCAATGCAAAAAAGGTACTGGCTAAATATAAATGGGAAGTAATATTCTTAACGAAGGATTTTTTTCGTTTGATATAAACCAAAAAGGAGCTAAAAACAAAAAGGGGCATAAAAATCAACCAAAAGAAAAAGTGGGATTTAAATCCTTCAATGTCTAGTGTAGCCCCCAAAATTTCTTTGTTGACAAACGAAATGTGCAGGGCGCCAATGGCTAGGGAATAGAAAAATACTTTTCCTGGACTCGGATAATACTTCCGATTTCCTTCCCAGTAATTACAAATAATTTGCTTTGGCTTTTTTACCAACCTAAACATTGCCGCAAAAACTGAACGTTCCAAAGAAAATACATTGGAGATAAAATCAAAAATTACCGAACCAAAGGAAATAGGACTACCCTTAAATTCTTGTCCGCAATTGGAACAATACTTTCCATTAAGGGTGTTTTTGCAAATGCTGCACTCGGCTGGTGTTTCCATTGAAAAATATTGAAGAGGAATATCCAACATTTTCTACAATAATCACAGTTTAATTAAAAACTATGATTTTATTTCTTCACTTCCATCTGAATATCTAGCGAATCTTCCCAATTTTTTATCATGAACAGGCCCATTAACTTTCCAAGGCCATCCGCCGAACTGGGTTTGCTGATAATCCCTAAATGCCTCTTGTATTTCCGCATGACTATTCATTACAAAAGGACCATGTTGAACTATTGGTTCTCCAATTGGTTTGCCTTGTAAGATTAAAATATGACAAGGAGCATTGGAATTTTGTATTTCTAGTTCAACATCTGGCCTTAAATCAAGTTTGTGATAATGTTTTATAGTTTGGCCGTCAACAATTATGGATTCTCCTTTGTAAAAATATAGACTTCTATTTAGCCCCGCACTAGCTTTCGGTAGCTTCCAAATTGCATTGGCTTCCATTTCAATATTCCATACAGCAACCTCATTTTCAGAATCGGATGCCCAAGAATTTATTGGTGGGGGAGTGGCCGGGGTATTTTTTAAAATTCCCGAAACAATTTCTGTTTTTATTTTTTTTCCATTGGGATCAATTTCCTCTAAGAGGGGAATGGACTCAGACCAAAGCATTTTGTAATTCGGTTCAACAAATTTTTTTGATTTGGGTAAATTCAACCAAATTTGAAAGAGTTCAGTAGTATTTGGGTTTTTATCATCCAATAAGGGAAACATTTCGGCATGTAAAAGGCCTTTACCTGCAGTCATCCATTGCACATCGCCATTGCCATATCTACCAATGGATCCCTGAGAGTCGGAATGATCTACCATTCCTTTTCGCACTACAGTAATAGTTTCAAATCCCCTATGCGGATGTCCAGGAAAACCGGGGACTTTGCTTCCGTGATACATTCTCCAGCCATCTTTTAAAGTGAAATCTTGACCAATATTTCTGCCTTCAAGGCTAGCATCTGGACCTAAATCCTTATTTCCTTTTGGGTAATTGTCCTCATGGTGAACACAGAATAGAAAAGGGTCTTGGGTTTCCCATTGAAAACCTAGGGGTTTAATGGATAAAATATTGGTCATTGTAGAATTGGTTTTTGATGTATTTGATAACGAAAGTAATCCATGTGGAGAATAGGATCAAGTGGTAAACCCAAATGGCTAATAGATGAAATCAATGTTTAAACATTGAAATACGAATTTGACAAATTTGCAATTTTTATAAATCACAAAAGTATCCTGAAGTAGATTTAATCCAAGGTGTTTTTTAAATAGATAAGAAATTCGGAAGTTCGTTTAGTCGCCACGAAATTGAGTAATTCAAGTATGAGGCTTTGAATAATAAAACCTGTCCCAACTCCTCTCCAGGGAGTGTGTTTGTCAAAATTAAAAAATATCAAAAGGCCTACAATCAGGAAGGAAATACCTGTCCACCTATAGAAATTTAAGTTTTGTAAAAGGGTTTCCGTTTTTTCAATCTCACTAAATACATATACTTGATTGTTTTTCGCTATCTGTATTTCCTGTTCAATTTTATTCCCCTCACTTTTTAAAAGAATAGTGGTGCCAATTATAGTTTGAAAAAGCCCAAGGACCAAAAAAACGCGGGCCAAACCTTTAAGGTCGGGTCTTTTTCTTTTGATCAGGAAAAAACAAGCCACCAAACTTGAACATATTCCAAAAATCAAAAACATTCTTCCTTCCAAAATGGAGCTTAAGAAATTTTGATTAATTTCTTCCATTGACACAAATATAATTTAAAGCAGCATTCCCTCATACTGAATAGATTATAAATAAGAAAACCAATCGCAAGCCCAAATCAAATTTCCAAAGTATATTAGGGCTCCAAAACCATAAATCTCAAATGAAAAAGTACAGCAAAACCTTTCTAATTTCAGCATTAGCAATTTGGGCAAACTTTGCCATAGCTCAAGATCTTACTCTAGCTAGAACTCCCGCACTTAGTCCAAATGAAAATGAAATTGCCTTTTCCTACCAAGGCGATATTTGGACTTATGATTTGAATAAACTTAGAGCAAATAGAATTACCATCCATGAAGCCTATGAATCCAACCCGATTTTTAGTCCAGATGGAAGCGAAATCGCCTTTAATGGAAACCGATTTGGAAACAATGATCTTTTTATTATTTCACGTGAAGGAGGATTTCCAAACCGTTTAACCTATCATTCTACTGGGGATTATTTATCCGATTGGACTAATGATGGCAAGCTATTGTTTGCAACAACACGAACCTATAGGCAAATAGAAAGGGAGAGGGAGATTTATCAGGTTTCAACCAAGGGAGGCACTCCAATGAGATTTTTGGATGCCGTTGGTAAAATGGCAACCAAATCACCAGATGGTAAATATATTGCTTTTGTAAAAGGGGCATGCCGAATTGAAAGGGAAGCCTATAATGGCCCAGCCGATATGGAGATTTGGATTTATAATGTAAAAACCAAGGAGTACATCCGAGTGACAAACAATGAGGTAAATGATTATTTGCCAAAATGGAAATCCAATAATGAACTATTTTATTTGAGCTCAGTAAAGGGGAAATACAATATTCAATCTGTAAAGTTGGAGGGAGATAAGCTAAATGAACCAAATTCAGTCACCAATTTTGTAGATGATGGTGTTCGTTACTACGATGTTCAGGGGAATACAATGGTAATCGAAAGAGCAGGAAAACTTTTCCTTCAAAAGAAAGGTGAAGCACTTCAAGAAATTGATTTGGATATCAAGTCGGATTACCGATTCGATCCAAAGGAAAAGAAAAGTTATTCCAATAATTTATCCAGTTACAGTATTTCTCCAAACGCTAAAAACGTTGCAATGGTTATTAGAGGGGAGGTTTTTGTAAAGCCCGTGGATAAGGAGAAAAAAAGAGCAAATAATCTCTCCAATCACGCGTATAGAGATTTTGATTTAACCTGGTTAAATGATTCAAGCTTGTTATTTATTTCCGACAGGGAAGGGCAATATGATATTTATATGGCCACAAGCGCGGATCCTAAAAAATCGGATTTAAGCGCCTCCTTAAAGCATAAGGTAAAAAGACTTACCAATACCCCAGAAAACGAAGGTGATTTAAATATCTCCCCTGATGGTAAAAAGCTTTTGTTTAAACGAGCCACGGCAACTACTGAGTTGATTATAGCTAACATAAATGCAAATGGAAAAATAAGCGGAGAGAAAGTATTAATCAAAGGATGGGATGCTCCAAGTGGAATAAAATGGAGCCCAGATAGTAGATTTATTGCCTATTCTCAAAGTGATTTAACCTTTAATGATGAAGTATATATAATGGACGTATCTTCTGGAAAAGCCCATAATATTAGCATGCATCCAAAAGGTGATTTTGGCCCCTTTTGGAGTGAGGATGGATCTAAGCTAGGATTTCTTTCTGAAAGAAATAACGGAGACAGCGATGTTTGGTTTGTATGGCTACAAAAAGAGGAGTGGCAAAAAACTGAAGAGGATAGGGAAAATGGTTTTTATTTTGAAGATGAGGAAGAAAAGGAAAAACCCAAAAAATCGAAAAAAGGCAAAAAAGATAAAAAGAAGAGTAAAAAAGCAAAACCCATAAAAATTGATTTCGAAGAAATTCATAATCGATTGTCACAAGTAACTTCCCTTCCTGGAAGTGAAAGACAAGTGGTAATTTCTAAAGATGGTGAAACATTTTATTTTACAGCTTCAAGCAATGTTAGTCGTGGTTCAGATCTTTATTCCATAAAATTTGATGGTAGTGAAATAAAACAATTAAGCAAGGGTGGAAAAAGCCCAAGAGGCCTTAAATTAGATCCAAAAGGTGATGACCTTTACGGTTTGAGAAGAGGAGTTTTAAATAAAATTGGGACTAAAAAGGGAGCTTTTAC
>CAKZNE010000113.1 GCA_937129395.1 uncultured Cryomorphaceae bacterium
AGTGCAATTTTGTTCGAAATATACGTAAAGTTTCCGGTGATATTTGGAGATAAGTAGCCAGATATTTTAAGGGAACACGTTTGGTAAGACTCTGGTCTTTTTCTACAATTTTCAAATATCTTTCCGTTGCAGAAAGGTCTTTTAAAAACCGATTATGTTCCTCTGAGATTATAAACTCATTTTCCGCTGCCAATCTGCCAAACTGCTGCCAGAATAAATCAGTTTTTAAGAGAGTTTTAATAGATTCCAGCGACACCATTATTAGTTTAGAATCCTCAATGGCCTCAATGCTAATTTCACTTTCTTGTTGAGTAATTAGGCTTCTATAGGAAGTGGTAATGGAATTTTCTTTGCAAAAACAGCTGGTTATTTCCTTACCATCATCATTTATGTAATACTGTCGGAATAAACCGTATTCAATAAAAGCAATTTCCTTTGCAGTCCTGCCTTGACTTAATAATAATTCACCAGCTTTAATTGTTTTTTCTGAAAGAAGGGACTTTATGTTTTCGAAAATGGCAGGGGTGAAATTCGGGAATTGCTGCAAATAATTTTTAAATTCTTCCATTAGAAAATAGGGTCGGATGTAGGGCTAGGTTTTGATTATGGTTTCTTTTCTTAAGAAATTCTAAAATTAGAAATTCTATTTTTAATCCATATTTCTTAACTCCTGACTCGGTGAAAATTTAATTTGACCAGGGGAAACAATCTTGAAATCGATTAAAAATTGTGCTCAATATTCGGCATATTAGTTAACAATAGATTTATTTTCAGGGTCTAAGGTTCTATTTCCTTTTTAACCACGAATTTCCTTCTCAACCAATGGTTTACGGGTTCAGAAAAATGAACAAAAATAATTTTCCCAAGTAAATAGGAAATAACAATACTTAAAAGCAAAAAAGGAATGAGCCAGTTGGAACTAAGTTCATACTTCTTAAAAAGTTGAGCTCCTAAAATTATTACGAACATGTGGGTTAAATAAATTTCATAACTGTAAACTCCCATTTTTCTCAATCCTCTTAAAAAGAAGAAATTTCTTTCTTTTCCTGTTCGATGCCTAGCATTCATCCATAATAGGATTAGAGAAACCCCCGTGGAAAGAATGGTGATATTTAGTCCCAGTTCTACAATTCCAGATTTGTACACAAAACCTTTATATGCAAAAATGAGAATAAGCATTGCCCAACCAACAATTAAAAAGGTCGAAAGCAATCCTTTCTTCAGAGTCAATTTTGACGCAACAATTGCTGTCATGCAACCAAATGCTATTGAATCGAAAAAGGCCAAATGGTTTTTATCGGCAAGTTCATTTCCTACAAAAAGATGAGTTCTTGCCCAAGGAGAAACAAAAAGGGAAAAGATCAAAATAGGGACAAACTGCCATTCCTTTTTCACTAATAAACAAACAAAAGGAAAAAAGAGGTAAAAGGTTTCTTCAATGGAAATAGACCAAAGAATATCCCAGTTAGCGGGTAAGTATCCCACCTGAATTTCCAACCAATTGGTATGAAAAGTGAGGGCCGAAAAAATGGCTCTTCCCAGGGATGTTTGCTCTGAATTGATCACAAAACCAGAAATGTTGCCCAAATGCAAACCTGATAAAACTATCAGCAAAAGAAGGAGTAGCGGGATGATTCTTGAAAAACGAACCCAGTAGAACCTTTTCAAATTGACCTTTGAAAGAGATCCCCATTTTTTAATAATGGAACTAGTAATGAGAAAACCCGAAAGAGTAAAGAAAACCACCACCCCATAAAATCCACTCCAAAAAAGAACGGAGAATAACTTTTTTGGAAGTAATTCTTTTATAAAAGTATTTGAAAGTCCAAAATGGATGTTGAGGTGTAAAAGAATAACAGCTAAAATACTGAGGCCACGAAACACATCAATTCCGATGTTTCGTTTTTGTGAGCTTTGGGTTTGTTTCAATGTTTTGGGCTTGCTTTGGTTTTCTGGGGGTGAGCTTAGAATATATGGTTTGTTCAGTTATTTTTTACCTTAATCTCAACGGATATAATTTCTAAATTAACTATTATCTAGGATACCTACATATTCCCCAACAACCCTCATTTCCGAAGCATTATCCTTAGTGATTATGATGGTTTGGTGGGAGTCATCATATGAATTGGGTCTAAGTACAATAGATTCATGATTCCAGCCTTCGGGGGTGATTGTTTTTTCGCTTGAATAGGTTTTTATTGTAAATGCCGAATTGAAGTCAGGATCTTGAATATCTCTGTTTTCGACCAATACAATCTTCCCATTTCTGTTACCACCAATATATGGTTTGAATAAACAAATGGAGCCATTCGGAATTACTCTATTCATTGATTCTCCTAAGATTCTACAAGCGAAATAATCTTGACCTGAACTTGCTTTTGGACCATCAATAAGCGTAAAATTCTTTTCCGTTTGTAATTCGCTAAATGTTCCCGCCGCAGCGTAAAAGTTATACAATGGTATCTTGTTTTTTGGTTCAATTTCAAGGCTCGGCGAGTTTTGAATCGGAATGGTTTTGCTTGTTTTTTTGGATTTGTTATTTTGGGCTTTTGCGTTCTCATGTAAATAAGCGTAAATATGAGCAGATACAGGAACCGCCAAATTGAATCTGATTTTCACAACCGGTAGCCGCCTCCCACTATCATTGGACATGGCAGTTTGTTCTACTTTATTCAAATCTGGGTGCAAGTTGCCCATATAGTAAAAGTCCGTTCCCTCATCTTTGTTTTTCTTCACAAATAGAGGAAGGCGGATAGGTCCCTTTTGGCCGATAATAGATTGAACATCATTACTATTTAATGTTCTGTTGGACTTTGACATCCAGTCAAATTCAGTGTTGTTTACAAAACTATCTTCATATTTGATTGAGTCCGAAATATCTGATTCTTTGTGATAATTTACAAAAATTGGGCAATGCTCATTACTTGGACTGACCAAATATCCTCCTACATTTTGGGCCACAGGATTTTCAGGTACATTTAAAATTCTAAATACATCTTTTCGGGAATACTTTCGATATAGAACAAATCCATTTTGCCAGTTTTTTTCTTCATATAATCTATTGAATTCAAAAATTGAATATTCTACTGAATCAAGCAGAAAAATTTTGAATACTTGATGGTTCAATAGGGATTTAAAGGAGTTTGAAAAGACAAAAACTCCATTTTTTATGCTTATAATATCTAAATCATAAATTGTTTTTATTGAAAGTAATTTGCCGCCTTTTTTCTCTCGTACGAACTCAAAATTCAAATTTGAAACACAAGATTTTATAGTCTCATCGGAGATCGAATAATGATACTTTTTAAGAACCGACTTTTTTAATTCATTCACTGAAATTTGACCTGATTCAATTAGTAATTTTAGAATCAGACTTTCTTCGAGGCGCTTAGTATTGTTTATTTCCTTAGAAAATAACTCAAGAAGTTTCAAATGTTGTGGAGATAACTCCGAGGGGCCTGAATTTTCAACTTTTACCACAAAGTTGTAATAAGATTTGGAGTAATCAACAAATAAAAAGGGGTCCCGAGAACCATGTTGAATAAAATCCATCATCATTGGAGTTCTACCCAACCTGAAATACAAAAGGTTATAGTCCTTTTTTAGGTCAGATAGCAACTTCATATTTGCTGTATCAATAGAACTAAATATTCTTTCTTTTGTGATTTCATCAAAATTGATGGTTGATGCTCCAGGAATCATCCGACTACCTTCCGAAATTAATTTTCTCAAAGAATCTTTATTGTATGAAGTGTCACCATACAATGCAATTGGTATTAAGTAATTATTTTCATAATTCCCGATAAAATCTATAACCGTTAAATAACCTTTCCCATCAACCTTCCTTAATCCCCTGCCCAATTGCTGGATAAAAATAATCGCTGAGTTTGTAGGACGAAGCATTATTATCTGGTTGATTTTTGGAATATCAATACCTTCATTGAAAATATCTACGGTGAAAATGTAATCTAATTTCTCCTCGAGATTATCTGTTTCTAATTTTTCGATTGAAATTGCTCTTTCAGCTTCAGAGCTATCTCCAGTAAGAGCGACCGTTTTAAATCCCTGAGAATTGAATAATTCAGATAATTCAATTGCTTCGTTTTTTCTAGAACAAAAAATTAGCCCTCTGATGATACCATTATCACAACCATAAAATTTTGCTTCCTCAATAATTCGATCAACTCTTTCATTAGAAATTAAAAATCTGAAATCAGACTTGTTTTCCACCTCGGTGTTGTTAATCGATAAATCAGTAACCCCGTAATAATGAAAGGAACTAAGCATTTCCTCTTCCATTGCCCTATTTAATCTAATCTCATAAGCAATATTGTGGTCGAATAATTTGAAGATATCATTGCCATCTGTTCTTTCTGGAGTTGCTGTCATTCCCAATAGGAACTTAGGCTCAAAGTGGTCAATTAATCTTAAGTATGAATTTGCACCCGACCTATGGGTTTCATCAATAATAATGTAATCGTATTTATCTTTCACGCTTTCAATAGCAATTTTAAGCATGTGCTCTCTACGATCTTTGTCTACCAATTCTATTTCGATGGCTACTAAATCGAGGTGCGCTGGCAGCAAGTCAACATTTGG
>CAKZNE010000114.1 GCA_937129395.1 uncultured Cryomorphaceae bacterium
AAACAGTATATGCCAACGATACAGCAATTAGTACGAAAAGGAAGGGTGCAGACCACGAAAAAAAGTAAGTCTGCAGCTTTACAATCATCACCACAAAGAAGAGGGGTGTGCACACGTGTTTACACAACTACTCCAAAGAAACCAAACTCTGCCATGCGTAAAGTAGCAAGGGTAAGGTTGACTAACGGAAATGAGGTGAATGCCTATATTCCAGGAGAAGGACACAATCTTCAAGAGCACAGTATTGTGCTTGTAAGAGGAGGAAGAGTGAAGGATTTACCAGGTGTGAGATATCACATTGTTAGAGGAGCTTTAGATACTCAAGGTGTGAGCGGACGTATGCAACGTAGATCAAAATACGGTGCTAAGAGACCAAAAGATAAAAAGTAATAATACTCGAGATAAGCGATGAGAAAGACCAGAGCTAAAAAAAGACCACTTTTACCGGATCCAAGATTCAACGATACCTTGGTTACACGTTTTGTGAACAACCTAATGTATAGTGGTAAGAAAAGTGTTGCCTATGCTGTTTTTTATGAAGCAATTGATATTGTTTCTGAAAAAACTGAAGAAGGTAACGGCCTAGAGTTGTGGAAAGAGGCATTAAATAATGTTATGCCACATGTAGAGGTTAGAAGCCGTAGGGTAGGTGGTTCTACTTTCCAGGTTCCTGTGCCTATTCGTCCAGACCGTAAAGTTTCTGTTTCTATGAAGTGGTTGATTTCTTATGCTAGAAAGCGTAATGAGAAATCAATGGCAGGTAGATTAGCGGCTGAAATTCTTGCTGCATCCAAAGAAGAAGGAGCAGCTGTTAAAAAGAGAATGGATGTTCACAAGATGGCTGAAGCGAATAAAGCATTTTCATTTTTCAAATTCTAAAGAGGCTAATAGCTAAGAATAAAAATGGCAAAAAGAGATTTAAAATTCACAAGAAATATTGGTATTGCTGCTCACATTGATGCAGGAAAAACCACTACGACTGAACGTATCCTTTATTACGGTGGTGTTAGTCACAAGATTGGAGAAGTTCATGATGGTGCGGCTACTATGGATTGGATGGAGCAAGAGCAAGAAAGGGGTATTACAATTACTTCTGCGGCTACTACTCTAGATTGGATGTATAGAGATCAAAAATATCATGTGAATATTATTGATACTCCTGGTCACGTTGATTTTACGGTTGAGGTTAATAGATCTCTTCGTGTATTAGATGGCTTAGTATTCTTGTTTAGTGCGGTTGATGGTGTTGAGCCACAATCTGAAACGAACTGGAGATTGGCTGACAATTACAATGTTCCAAGAATCGGTTTTGTAAACAAAATGGATCGTCAAGGAGCAGATTTCCTAAATGTATGTGGTCAAGTTAAAACCATGTTAGGAAGTCACGCCTTACCATTACAAATTCCAATTGGCTCAGAAGCTGATTTTAAAGGAGTGGTTGATTTGATCAACTTCCGTGGAATTGTTTGGAATGAGGAAGACCAAGGGATGACTTTTGAGGTAATTGATATTCCTGCGGAAGTTTTAGAAGAAGCTACAATGTATCGTGAGCAGTTACTGGAAGCAGTTGCTGAGTTTAACGATACCTTAATGGAGAAATATTTTGAAGACCCAGAATCCCTTACTGAAGCGGAAATTTTGGCTGCTCTTCGTGAAGCTACTATCGGTGGAAAAGTAATTCCTATGATGTGTGGTTCTGCATTTAAGAATAAAGGTGTTCAAGCGATGTTAGATATGGTGATGGAAATTTTACCTTCTCCAACTGATGTTGAAGCCATCTCAGGAACCAATCCAAGAACAGAAGAAGAGGAGTTGAGAAAGCCAGATATTTCTGAGCCATTCGCAGCTTTGGCTTTTAAAATTGCAACGGATCCTTTCGTAGGTAGGTTGTGTTTTACAAGAGCTTATTCTGGAACATTGGAATCTGGTTCTTATGTTTTAAACAGTAGAACAGGAAAGAAAGAAAGAATTTCAAGAATCTTTCAAATGCATGCAAACAAGCAAAATCAAATCGATAGCCTAGATGCTGGAGATATTGCTGCATTGGTGGGATTTAAAGATATTAGAACTGGTGACACCCTTTGTGCTGAGAAAAGCCCAATTGTGTTGGAGTCAATGGATTTCCCAGATCCAGTAATCGGAATAGCAATTGAGCCAAAAACTCAAGCTGATGTTGATAAACTAGGTGTTGCTTTAGGGAAATTAGTTGAAGAAGATCCTACATTCCAAGTTAAGACTGATGAAGAAACTGGTCAAACAGTGATCAGTGGAATGGGTGAACTTCACCTTGATATTATCATGGATCGTTTGAGACGTGAATTTAAGGTTGAGGTGAATCAAGGTGCTCCACAAGTATCCTACAAAGAAGCAATTGTTGGTGAAGTTAATCACCGAGAAGTATATAAGAAACAAAGTGGTGGCCGTGGTAAATTTGCGGATATCGTTGTGAAAATTGAAGCTAGCGACTCTGAGGAGCCAGGGCTGATATTTAATAACACTATTAAAGGTGGAAATATTCCTAAGGAATTTGTTCCTTCTGTTGAAAAAGGATTTAAGGATGCCATGCAAAATGGTGTATTAGCCGGTTTCCCTGTAGACAGTCTTAAGGTTACTTTAAGTGATGGATCTTTCCACGCAGTGGATTCCGATCAATTATCTTTTGAGTTGGCTGCTAAGATGGCTTATAGAGAAGCTATGCCAAAAGCCTCACCAATTTTACTAGAACCTATTATGAAATTGGAGGTATTAACTCCAGAAATTAATATGGGTGATATCGTTGGTGATCTTAACCGAAGAAGAGGAGTAATGGAAGGAATGGGTGATAGATCTGGTTCTAAAGTTATTAAAGCAAAAGTGCCATTGTCCGAAATGTTTGGATATGTTACAGCTTTAAGAACAATGTCTTCAGGTCGCGCAACTTCTACTATGGAATTCTCACATTTTTCTGAAGCACCAAAACATGTTGCTGAAGAAGTAATTGCTAATGTAAAAGGACAAAAAGCTTAACTGATATGAGCCAGAAAATTAGAATAAAGCTTAAATCTTACGATCATAATTTAGTAGATAAATCTGCTGAGAAGATTGTAAAGACAGTAAAAAGCACAGGAGCTATCGTAAATGGACCAATTCCATTACCAACGAATAAGCGTATTTACACTGTGTTACGTTCACCACACGTAAATAAGAAGTCTAGAGAACAATTTCAATTATCTTCCTACAAGAGGTTAATGGATATTTATTCTTCTTCTTCAAAAACGATTGATGCTCTTATGAAATTAGAGCTTCCTAGTGGTGTAGAAGTAGAGATTAAGGTATAATTATTTAGTAATAACAATTAAAATTAGGTCAAATGCCTGGATTGATCGGTAAAAAGATCGGTATGACAAGCCTCTTTGATGAAAATGGTAAAAATTTACCATGTACTGTCATCGAAGCTGGTCCCTGTGTAGTCACTCAAATTAAGACTACAGAAACTGACGGTTATAATGCCATTCAAATTGCCTACGGTGATAAAAGCGAAAAGAACATCGCTAATCAACAAGTAGGACATTTCAAAAAAGCTGGTACGACTCCAAAAGGAGCGTCTATCGAAGTTAAATCTCTAGAAGGAGAAATTACTTTAGGCGATACTGTATTAGTTGATATCTTCCAAGAAGGAGAATTCGTAAATATTTCTGGTAACTCCAAAGGAAAAGGTTTCCAAGGGGTTGTAAAGCGTCACGGTTTTGGCGGTGTTGGTCAAGCCACACACGGTCAGCATAACCGTCTACGTGCACCCGGTTCTATTGGAGCTGGTTCGGATCCATCAAGAGTATTTAAGGGCATGAAAATGGCCGGACGTATGGGTGGTAAAAAATCCGTAGTTGAGAATCTTAAAGTTCTTAAGGTAGACGCTGACAAAAATCTATTGGTAGTGAAAGGATCTATTCCTGGACCTAAAAATTCACAAGTAATAATCAGCAAGTGATGGAATTAGCAGTATTAAGCAAAGACGGAAAAGATACTGGTCGCAAGGTTACACTTGCCGAGGATCTGTATAAAATTGAGCCTAATCACCATTCTATTTATTTAGATGTGAAGCAATACTTGGCGAATCAACGTCAAGGTACTCATAAAGCAAAAGAAAGAGCAGAAGTTTCTAGAACTACTAAGAAATTTTTTAGACAAAAAGGTACGGGTAATGCTCGTGTAGGTTCTTTAAAATCTCCAGTTCAAAGAGGTGGTGGTACCGTTTTCGGTCCTCGTCCAAGAAACTATAGCTTTAAATTGAATAAGAAGCTTAAAGCTCATGCGAGAATGTCAGCTCTTAGTATCAAAGCTGGTGAGAAGAATATTCAAGTAATGGAGCCTATGAAAATGGATGCTCCTAAGACTAAGGAGTTCATCAATATGATCAATGCTTTAGGGCTTGACGGGAAAAAATCCTTAGTAGTGCTTGGAGAGTCAAATAAAAATGTATATTTGTCGTCCCGAAATTTTAAGGGGGCTAATGTTATAAATGCTTCGGAATTAAACACTTACGACGTAATGAACGCTCAAAAGCTGCTTTTAACCGAAGATTCGTTAGGACAAATTGAAACTCTTTTAAGAAAGTAAACAATGGGAATCCTTATAAGACCAGTAATTACAGAAAAAGCGAGCAGCGATAGTGAATTAAACAATCGCTTTGCTTTTGTAGTTGACAGGAAGGCTAATAAGATCGAGATCAAAAAGGCCATTGAAGAGTTATACGGTGTTAATATCGATGCGATAAGAACCATGGTTGTTCCAGGTAAAAAGAAGTCTCGTAACACAAAAAATGGTGTTGTTTCTGGTAATACAGGAGCGTACAAAAAAGCCATAGTTGAGGTGAGAAGTGGAGAAACCATCGACCTATACAGTAATATATAGTCCAAATGGGAGTAAGAAAATTAAAACCGGTTACACCCGGACAGCGTTTTAAAGTAGCTAATGACTTTGCCAATGTTACAAAAACAGATGGCCCAGAAAAGTCACTTGTAAAAGGTAGATCAAAATCTGGTGGTAGAAATAACACTGGAAAGATGACTATCAGACAAATTGGTGGTGGTCACAAACAGAAATACCGTATTGTTGATTTTAAAAGAGACAAAGATGGTATTCCGGCTACAGTGAAATCAATTGAATACGATCCAAACCGTACTGCTAGGATAGCTTTGTTATACTATGCAGATGGGGAAAAGAGATACATGATTGCGCCGAATGGTTTACAGGTTGGCCAAGTTGTATTATCAGGAGCAGGTGTTGCACCAGAAATTGGGAATACATTGTTACTTTCCGAAATCCCATTAGGTACTGTTATTAGTTGTATTGAAATGCGCCCTGGACAAGGAGCTGTAATTTCAAGAAGCGCAGGATCTTTTGCACAGCTTTCAGCTAGAGAAGGAAAATACGCTACTATTAAATTACCAAGTGGTGAATCAAGAATGATCTTGATTACTTGTAGAGCTACAATTGGTGCAGTTAGTAATTCTGACAATGCCCTTGAAATCTCAGGTAAAGCAGGACGTCACCGTTGGTTAGGAAGAAGACCAAGAGTAAGAGGTGTTGCGATGAACCCAGTAGATCACCCAATGGGTGGTGGTGAAGGTAGAGCTTCAGGGGGTCACCCACGTTCGAGAAATGGTATACCTGCTAAAGGTTTCAAAACTCGTACGCCTAAGAAAGAGTCCAATAAGTATATTGTTGAAAGAAGGAAAAAATAATTAAGATGGCAAGGTCACTTAAAAAAGGTCCATATATACACTATAAGCTTGAGAAAAAAGTTGCTCTCAATGTTGAATCCGGAAAGAAATCCGTGGTAAAGACATACGCAAGAGCATCTATGATCTCACCTGATTTTGTAGGACAAACTATCGCGGTTCATAATGGAAGAACATTTGTTCCAGTATTTGTAACTGAAAACATGGTAGGTCATAAGCTTGGTGAATTTTCACCGACCCGTACCTTTAGAGGGCATGGGGGTAATAAGAAAGATAAAGGCAAGCGCTAAAATAGATCGATATGGGTGCTAGAAAAAGATTAAGAGCAGAAGCTATTAAGGAGGCCAGAAAAACTGTGGCTATGGCAAAATTAAACAATTGCCCTACCTCCCCTCGTAAAATGCGTCTTGTGGCGGATATGATTAGAGGTGTAGAAGTTGAAAAGGCTTTGTTCATGCTAAAGCATAGCGGTAAAGAAGCAAGTGGAAGACTGGAAAAATTAGTCCTTTCAGCTTTGAATAACTGGGAACAAAAAAATGAAGGTGAACGTATCGAAGATGCCAGCCTTTATATTAAAGAGATTTTTGTAGATAGTGCAAGAATGTTGAAGAGAATTCAACCAGCTCCACAAGGGCGTGCACATAGAATCCGAAAAAGAAGCAATCACGTAACTGTAATTGTGGACTCAAAGGAAACTGCAGAACAAGAAGTAGTAACAGCTAACGAAAGTAATTCATAATCTAAATGGGACAAAAGACAAACCCTATAGGAAACAGATTAGGTTTTATCCGCGGATGGGACAGTAATTGGTACGGTGGAAGAGATTACGGTGATAAAATCGCCGAGGATGATAAAATCCGTAAATACCTTTATGCACGTCTGTCAAAAGCGAGTGTAAGCCGTATAATCATAGAACGTACTTTAAAGTTAGTTACTGTGACTATTACTACTAGTCGTCCGGGTATCATAATCGGTAAAGGAGGGCAAGAAGTTGATAAGCTTAAAGAAGAGCTTAAAAAACTTACAAGTAAAGAAGTTCAGATCAACATCTTCGAAATTAAACGTCCAGAACTTGATGCAAAATTAGTTGCAGATAGTATTGCTCGTCAAGTAGAAGGAAGGATTAGCTATAGAAGAGCAATTAAAATGGCCATCGCTGCAACCATGAGAATGGGTTCAGAGGGAATTAAAGTTCAGGCTTCTGGTCGTTTGAATGGTGCTGAAATGGCAAGATCTGAAATGTATAAAGATGGTAGAACACCATTACATACATTCAGAGCAGATATTGATTATGCTTTAACAGAAGCTCATACTACTTATGGTCGTATTGGTTTTAAAGTGTGGATCATGAAAGGCGAAGTTTACGGAAAAAGAGATCTAAGTAACCTTTTAGGTACTGTGAAGAAAGGATCCGGAAACAGCAATAGTGGCCAAGGTGGAAACCGAGGTGGAGCAAGAAGAAAAAGAAAGTAAGACCTGATTAAACGATTGTAATAACATGTTACAGCCTAAAAAGACAAAGCACAGAAAGCAGTTTAAAGGAAAAATGAAAGGTTTGGCCCAGAGAGGTTCTACCATTTCCTTTGGAAGCTTTGCGATAAAAGCACTGGATGAGGTGTTCATTAATTCACGCCAGATAGAAGCGGCTCGTATCGCTGCTACCCGTTATATGAAAAGGGAAGGTCAGTTGTGGATTAGAATATTTCCAGACAAACCTATTACCAAAAAACCTGCAGAGGTAAGGATGGGAAAAGGAAAAGGTGCCTTGGATCATTGGGTAGCTGTTGTTAAACCAGGAAGAATCATTTTTGAATTGGATGGTGTACCAGGAGAAATCGCAAAAGAGGCTTTAAGACTTGCAGCTCAAAAGTTGCCTGTAAAAACAAAGTTCATTGTAAGAAGAGATTACACTGAAGCATAAAAGTTAGAATTATGAAAGCATCGGTAGTAAGAGAAATGACAACTCAAGAAATAATTGATAAGCTTGAAAACGACAAGTTGGCTTATGCAAAGGCGAAAATGGGTCATACCATTTCACCACTTGAGAACCCACTTACCCTAAAGGACAACAGAAGAGATATTGCAAGACTCTCTACTGAGTTACGTAATAGAGAGTTAAACGCTGATAAGCAATAATGTTTCTAATGGAAGATAAAAGAAACTTAAGAAAAGAAAGAGTAGGGATCGTTAGTAGTAACAAAATGGAGAAATCCATTACAGTTACTGTTGAAAGAAGACAAAAACACCCTATGTACGGTAAGTTTATTAAACTTACTAAGAAACTTCATGCTCACGATGAGGACAACCAATGTAATATTGGTGATACCGTAAAAATTATGGAAACACGTCCTATTAGTAAGAGCAAGAGATGGAGATTAGTTGAAATCATTGAAAGAGCTAAGTAATGTTACAACAAGAGTCAAGACTAAGAGTAGCAGATAATACAGGAGCGAAATCCGTTTTGTGTATTAGAGTGCTTGGAGGAACCAAAAGACGTTATGCGTCTGTAGGTGATAAGATTGTAGTTTCTGTTAAAGAAAGTACTCCTTCTGGAAGTGTTAAAAAAGGTCAAGTATCTACAGCAGTAGTTGTGCGTACTAAAAAAGAAGTAAGAAGAGCAGATGGATCTTATATCCGTTTTGATGATAATGCTTGTGTCCTTTTAAATGCTCAAGGTGAAATGCGCGGAACACGTGTATTTGGACCAGTATCTAGAGAGCTTCGTGACAGACAGTTTATGAAGATTGTTTCACTAGCACCTGAGGTACTATAAATTATTACAGAAATGGCAAAATTTCACGTAAAAAAAGGAGATAAGGTAAAAGTTTTAGCTGGCGAAAGTAAAGGTCAGACAGGACTTGTTATCGAAATGCTTCCTGAGAAAAATAAAGCTTTGGTAGAAGGTATTAATGTTGTAAAAAAACATGAAAAGCCGAGTGCCACTAGTCCTCAAGGAGGGATTATTGAAAAAGAAGCACCAATTCATCTTTCTAACCTAATGTTGGTAGATCCTAAATCGGGAGATGCTACAAGAACGGGGAGAAAAGCGGATGAAAATGGAAAGCTTGTAAGATATTCTAAGAAATCACAAGAGATCATTAAGTAATGAGCTACGTACCAACACTAAAGAGCAAATACAAAGAGGAATATGTTTCTGCTCTAAAAGAAGAATTTGGTTATACCAATGTTATGCAGGTTCCAAGCCTAGAGAAAATTGTTTTATCTCAAGGAGTTGGTGCTGCAACTGCAGATAAAAAATTGGTGGATCATGCAGTGAATGAAATGACAACCATTTCAGGACAGAAAGCTGTATCTACAATTAGCCGCAAGGATATCTCTAACTTTAAGTTGAGAAAAGGAATGCCAATTGGCGCAAAAGTAACTCTACGTGGAAATCGTATGTATGAGTTTCTTGAGCGTTTAGTTTGGGCTTCTTTGCCAGCGATTAGAGATTTTAGCGGAATTAAAAAATCTGGTTTCGACGGGCGTGGAAATTACACTCTTGGAATTACAGAACAAATTATTTTTCCAGAAATAGATATCGATAAAGTAAATCGCATTACTGGAATGGATATTACGTTTGTGACCACTGCTGATACCGATAAGGAAGCAAAGGCACTTTTACAAAAATTTGGTTTACCCTTTAAGAAATAATTATGGCTAAGGAATCAATGAAAGCTCGCGAAGTAAAGCGACAAAAAATTGTTGATAGATACGCAGAAAAGCGTGCCGCTTTAAAAGCAGCTGGTGATTATGAAGCACTTCAGAAATTACCTAAAAACGCATCTCCAATTAGATTGCACAACAGATGTAAACTAACTGGTCGTCCAAAAGGATATATGCGTCAGTTTGGAATTTCAAGGGTAACATTTAGGGAAATGGCCAACGCGGGTCTTATCCCAGGAGTTAAAAAGGCAAGTTGGTAATAATATGAAGGTTACAGATCCTATAGCAGATTATTTGACACGTTTACGCAATGCGTTGATGGCAGGTCATAAAGTTGTGGAAATCCCCGCTTCCAATATCAAGGAAGAAATTACTAAGATCCTAATGGATCAAGGTTTTATCCACAACTATAAAAGAGAAGAAAAAGGTCCTCAAGGAACTATTAAGGTTGCACTTAAATACGACAGTATTACTAAGGAATCCGCAATTCGTTCTTTGGAGAGAGTAAGTAAACCAGGTTTACGTAAATATAGTAGCGGTAAAGATTTGCCACGTGTAATCAACGGTCTAGGTTTAGCTATTGTTAGTACTTCGAAAGGAGTAATGACAGACAAGCAAGCCAGAAAGGACAATGTTGGTGGTGAAGTTTTGTGTTACGTTTATTAATAACTGACAAGAAAGTATTTAGATATGTCAAGAGTTGGAAACGCACCTATTACAGTCCCTGCTGATGTTCAATTGAGCATTGTTGGTCAGGTAGTAACCGTAAAAGGTAAATTGGGTGAACTGTCTCAAGAATTGTCTTCTAGAGTTTCAATAAAAAACGAAGAAGGTATTCTTAGCTTGGAACGTGCAAACGAAGAAAAGCAATCAAAAGCAGATCACGGTTTGTACAGAGCATTAATTGCAAACATGGTTACTGGTGTTAGCACCGGATGGCAAAAGCAATTGGAACTTGTAGGGGTTGGATATAGAGCCTCAAATCAAGGTCAAAAACTTGATTTGTCCTTAGGATATTCTCACAATATAGTTTTTGAAATTCCTTCAGAAGTATCTGTGGAAACACTAAGTGAAAAAGGAAAGAATCCAATTATCACATTAAAGAGTCACGATAACCAACTTTTAGGAGTTGTAGCTTCAAAAATTCGTTCTCTTCGTAAGCCAGAGCCTTACAAAGGAAAAGGTGTGAAATTTGTTGGTGAATACATTAGAAGAAAAGCAGGTAAAACGGCTAGTAAATAATAAGAAATGGCACTTACTAAAGCAGAAAGAAGAATACGTATTAAGAGGAGAATCAGGAAGACCGTTAGTGGTACTGCTGTTAAACCTCGTCTATCAGTATTCAGAAGCAATAAAGAAATTTACGCTCAGATCATCAATGATGTTGATGGTAAAACTATTACAGCCAGTTCATCATTGGATAAAGATGTTGAAAAAGGAGCTAGTAGAGTAGAAGTAGCAAAATCCGTAGGGAAAAAAGTTGCTGAAAAAGCAATTGCTGCAGGAATTGAAACTATCTCTTTTGATAGAGGTGGATATTTATATCACGGACGTATTAAATCCTTGGCGGAAGGTGCCAGAGAAGGAGGACTAAAATTTTAGTATAGGATTATGATCAGAAATCATAAAAATATTAAGCGAGTAAAGCCAAGCGGTTTAGACTTAACGGATAAACTAGTAGGTATTCAACGTGTAACTAAGGTTACGAAAGGTGGTAGAACATTTGGATTTTCAGCAATTGTTATTGTTGGTGATGAAAAAGGTGTTGTAGGACATGGTTTAGGAAAATCCAAAGAAGTTGCAGAGGCTATCCAAAAAGGAATAGAAGACGCGAAGAAAAATTTGGTAAGAATTCCTTTAGTAAAGAGTTCTATTCCACATCCACAAAACGGAAAATTTGGTGGAGCTAGAGTTTTCTTGAGACCAGCAGCTAGTGGTACAGGGGTAATTGCCGGTGGTGCAATGCGTGCTGTATTGGAAAGTTTGGGTGTTCATGACGTGTTAGCAAAATCTAAAGGATCATCTAACCCACATAACGTTGTAAAAGCTACTTTTGACGCCTTGTTAAGTTTAAGAGATGCTGGAACAATTGCTAGGACCCGTGGTATTAGCGTAGATAAAGTATTCAACGGTTAAAAAGAAATTTGAGCCATGGCTAAAATCAGAGTTAAGCAAGTAAGAAGTAAAATCAATAGACCAGCTAATCAGAAGAAAACGTTAGCGGCTTTAGGTTTACGCAAAATAAATCAAGTGGTAGAGCATGAAGCTACTCCACAAATTCAAGGGATGGTGAGAACTGTTGCTCACCTTATTGAAGTAGAAGAAGTTAAGTAATTACTTAGATAATATTTATCAGGATGAGTTTAAATAATTTAAAACCAGCTGCAGGCTCTACGAAGTCAACCAAAAGGATTGCAAGAGGACAAGGTTCTGGTCATGGTGGTACTTCCACACGTGGTCATAACGGAGCGAAGTCCCGAAGTGGTTATAGCAGAAAGATTGGTTTTGAAGGTGGTCAGATGCCACTTCAAAGAAGAGTTCCTAAGTTTGGTTTCCGTAATATGAACCGTGTAGAATATAAAGGTGTAAACCTTGATCTTCTTCAAGCTTTGGTGGACAACAAAAAGATTAAAGATACTGTAAGCGTTCAAGATTTACGTGATAATGGTATTGTAAGTAATAATGACCTTGTTAAGGTTTTAGCAAAAGGAGAACTTAAAGCTAAGTTGAGCATTGAAGTTCATGCATTTTCTAAAACAGCCATTGCAGCTATTGAAGCAGCAGGTGGTGAAGCAAAAACTCTATAAGATTACTGAATGAAACGCTTTATAGAAACCATAAAAAATATTTGGAAGATTGATGAGTTGAGGGAAAAAATTCTCTTAACTCTCGGTCTTTTATTAATTTATCGTTTAGGATCCAATGTTGTACTTCCAGGTATTGATCCTGAAAGTTTGGGTAATTTACAAGCCCAAGCTGAAGGCGGCCCATTAGGATTACTAAATGCCTTTACAGGTGGTGCCTTTGCTAAAGCGTCGATTCTTGCCTTAGGTATTATGCCTTATATTTCAGCTTCCATTGTTATTCAATTATTAGGAATGGCAGTACCAAGCATTCAAAAGATGCAGAAGGAAGGTGAAAGTGGTAGAAGAAAAATTAATCAAATCACAAGATTTTTAACAATAGCCATTACAGCTGCTCAGGCACCTGGTTATATTGCAAACCTTATCAACCAAGGTGTTGGATTCACAACAAGTCAATCTATGTTTTGGGTAATGGCTGTGACAGTTCTTGTTGCAGGTACCATCTTCGCCATGTGGCTTGGAGAAAGGATTACGGATAAAGGAATAGGAAACGGAATTTCACTACTTATTATGGTGGGGATTATAGCAAGTCTTCCTCAATCAATTATCCAAGAATTCTCTTCCAAAATTGATACAGGTGGCGGATTAGTATTGTTCATCATTGAAATTGCGGCCTTATTAATAGTAATATTATTATCTGTCGCCTTAGTGCAAGCAGTACGTAGAGTGCCAGTTCAGTACGCGAAAAGAGCAACAGGAGGTAGAACTTTTACAGGAAACTCTGCACGTCAGTATATTCCTTTGAAAGTAAATGCAGCTGGTGTAATGCCAATTATCTTTGCTCAAGCAATTATGTTTATTCCAGTAACGGTTTTAAATTTTGCTGGTGCAGATGGAGATGGTGCAACAGCCTTTGCAACGGAGTTTAGTAATATTCAAGGCTTCTGGTATAATTTTGTATTCGGATTGCTAATAATCATTTTCACTTATTTCTATACGGCTATTCAGGTTAATACCAACGATATGGCCGAGAATTTAAAAAGGAATGGAGGTTTTATTCCAGGTATAAAACCAGGGAAAAGCACTGCTGAGTTTTTGGATACAGTATTATCGAGAATTACTTTACCTGGATCAATTTTCCTAGCCCTTTTAGCAATTCTGCCTGCCTTTGCAATGATGGCAAATGTAAATACCCAATTTGCTTATTTCTTTGGAGGTACTAGTTTATTAATTATGGTTGGGGTTGTATTGGATACCCTACAGCAAATTGAAAGTTACTTATTGAATAGACATTATGATGGTTTGATGAAATCTGGGAAGCTGAAAGGTAGAGCAGGTTCTGAAGTTAGCACATTATAATTAGTAGTAAAAAGAAGTATGGCTAAACAAGCAGCAATAGAGCAAGACGGATCAATCATCGAAGCATTGTCTAATGCAATGTTCCGAGTAGAGTTGGAAAATGGGCACATAATTACTGCCCACATTTCAGGAAAGATGAGGATGCACTATATTAAGTTGTTACCAGGTGATAAAGTAAAATTGGAAATGTCTCCTTATGATTTAACCAAAGGGAGAATTACCTACAGATATTAATTAGATCAGAGAAGAAACTTGAATTATGAAAGTTAGAGCTTCAATAAAAAAGAGAAGTGCCGACTGTAAAATTGTTCGCAGAAATGGCAAATTGTATGTTATCAACAAAAAGAACCCTAAGTTTAAACAAAGACAGGGATAATATTTAACTGAGTTTTTTATGGCAAGGATTTCAGGTATAGACCTACCAAAAAATAAAAGAGGCGTAATCGGATTAACATATATCTATGGTGTGGGAAGAAACCGTGCTATTGATATTTTGGATAAAGCGAACGTTAGTCACGACATCAAAGTTCAAGACTGGGATGATGATCAACTAACCGCAATTCGTAATGTGATCTCTGAGGAGTACAAAGTAGAAGGAGAATTACGCTCGGAAGTACAGTTGAATATTAAGCGATTGATGGACATCGGTTGCTATAGAGGTATCCGTCACCGTAGCGGATTGCCACTTCGTGGACAGAGAACGAAAAACAATTCTCGTACACGTAAAGGAAGACGTAAAACTGTTGCGAACAAGAAGAAAGCAACTAAATAATAGGACTTAGTAATGGCAAAGAAAAGCGCTGGAAAAACGACTAAGAAAAGAAAGGTTATTGTTGAGGCTATAGGTGAGGCTCATATTAACGCATCTTTTAACAATGTGATTATTTCACTTACAAATACTAAAGGACAAGTTATTTCTTGGTCTTCAGCAGGTAAGATGGGATTTAGAGGTTCTAAAAAGAATACTCCATACGCTGCTCAAACTGCAGCCGAAGATTGTGCTAATAAAGCAATGGAACTAGGTCTTAAAAAAGTGAAAGCTTACGTAAAAGGACCAGGAAACGGTAGAGAATCTGCTATCAGATCAATCCATAATACAGGTATCGAAGTAACTGAAATTATTGATGTTACTCCAGTACCACACAATGGATGTCGCCCGTCGAAAAGAAGAAGAGTTTAATAATTAAACAAGCTATATAAATGGCTAGATATACAGGACCTAAGACCAAGATTGCAAGAAAATTCGGTGACCCGATTTTCGGTCCAGACCGCTCATTTGAAAAGAAAAATTACCCTCCAGGGCAACACGGCTCTAACAAAAGGAGAGGTAAGAAGTCTGAATACGCAGTTCAGTTGTCTGAAAAGCAAAAGGCAAAATATACCTATGGTATCCTAGAACGTCAGTTTGCAAATTTATTTGATAAAGCATCTCGTGCTAAAGGTATTACCGGTGAGGTATTACTTCAATTATGTGAAGCTAGATTGGATAATGTAGTTTACAGATTGGGTATCTCCACTTCTAGAAGTGGTGCGCGTCAATTGGTTTCTCACAAACACATTACAGTAAATGGAAATTTGGTGAATATCCCATCTTTCTCTGTAAAAGTTGGAGATGTAGTTGGTGTTAGAGAGAAGTCAAAATCTCTTGAAGTAATTGGTAATTCATTAAATACTCGTCAGGACAAATACGAATGGATGGAGTGGAATGAATCAACCAAGAGTGGTAAATTCTTAAATGTTCCCCAAAGAGCTCAGATTCCTGAGAATATTAAGGAGCAGCTAATTGTGGAATTGTACTCGAAATAATCAATTTAATAATAACTATTCATTTATTATGGCAATAATAAACTTCCAAAAGCCTGATCAGGTTATAATGAATCACGCTTCTGAAACCGATGGTCAATTCGAATTCAGACCTTTGGAACCAGGGTATGGCTTGACAGTAGGTAATGCTCTTAGAAGAGTATTACTATCTTCTCTGGAAGGTTTTGCTTTTACCTCAGTAAGAATTGAAGGTGTTGAACATGAATTTTCCACTATTAAAGGAGTGGTAGAGGATGTTACCGAAATAGTTCTTAACCTTAAACAGGTTCGTTTTAAAAGACAAATTGAGGATCAGGATGAAGAAAGAATTAATGTAAGCATCTCAGGTCAAGATAAATTGACTGCTGGAGATCTTGGAAAATTCGTTTCTGGATTCCAAATTCTAAACGCTGACCTTGTGATCTGTAATATGGATCCTTCCGTAAAATTGGAGATGGAATTAAACATCGAAAAAGGAAGAGGATATGTTCCAGCTGAAGAAAACAAAAGAAGCAATGCTGCACTAGGAACTATCTTTGTAGATTCTATCTATACTCCAATTAAAAATGTGAAGTATAGTATCGAAAACTATAGAGTAGAGCAAAAAACGGATTTTGAAAAATTAATTTTCGAAATTAATACTGATGGTAGTATTCATCCGAAGGACGCTTTAACCGAAGCAGCAAAAATTTTGATTCACCACTTTATGCTTGTTAGCGACGAGAGAATTACTCTTGAAGATAATAAAGCTGCGGAAGCTGATAAATATGATGAAGAGATTCTACATATGCGTCAATTGCTGAAAACTAAATTGGTGGATATGGATCTGTCGGTAAGGGCTCTTAATTGCCTTAAAGCTGCTGAAGTAGAAACATTGGGTGACTTAGTGACTTACACTAAAAATGATCTGATGAAATTTAGAAACTTCGGTAAAAAATCTCTTACTGAATTAGATGAATTGGTTGAAGTGAAAGGGCTCCATTTTGGAATGGATATCTCTAAATATAAATTGGATAAGGAATAATTACCGATGAGACACGGAAAGAAATTTAATCACTTAGGACGTACAGCTCCTCATAGAAAGGCGATGCTAGCTAACATGGCTAACTCTCTTATTGAGCACAAACGTATTAATACTACAGTGGCTAAAGCAAAGGCTCTTAAACTTTATGTTGAGCCATTAATTACAAAGTCTAAAAATGATACCACTCACAGTAGAAGGGTAGTATTTAGTTACTTGAAAAACAAATATGCAGTTACCGAACTTTTTAGAGAAGTAGCCGCTAAAATAGGAGATCGTCCAGGTGGATATACTCGTATTATAAAAACGGGTAACAGACTTGGTGATAATGCTGAAATGTGTATGATCGAATTAGTTGATTTCAATGAAATCTATACTAACGAGAAAAAAGCAGCCGCTAAGAAAAGTACAAGAAGAAGAAGCACTAAAAAATCTGATGCAACAACTGAAGCTCCTGTAGCTGAAGCAAAAGTTGAAGATGAAGCTCCTGTTTCTGAAGAAGCTCCTAAAGCTGAAAAGAAAGATGCAAAGAAGGATGACGCTGAAAAGTCTGAATAAATTTGTGTCCAAACTATAGTATATCAGGGATAAGAGCCGTTTTGGTTTTTATCCCTTTTTTTTGGTCTATAATATCCTAAATTTGAATTTTAAAAAATGGCGTACAAAACAATTCAACCAGCGGTAATAATTTTAAAGGATAAAACCATCTTTTGGGGAAAATCCACAGGCTTAAATGGAACAGCAACAGGCGAAGTTTGTTTCAATACAGGTATGACTGGATACCAAGAGATCTTTACAGATCCAAGTTACTTAGGGCAAATAATGGTTACCACCAATGCCCATATTGGAAATTATGGAGTGAAAGAAGATGAAGTGGAATCTGATGATATTAAGATTTCAGGCCTAGTTTGTAAAAACTTTAGCGAAGATTACAGTCGTGCTGGAGCAGCGGGTTCATTGTTCGATTATTTTAAAGAACAGAATAAAGTCCTAATTTCTGATGTAGATACTAGAGCTTTGGTAAGACATATTAGAGATAAAGGAGCAATGAATGCCATCATTAGCACCGAGGTGGATAATATGGACGCTCTTTTTGCAAAACTAGATGCTGTTCCTTCAATGGAAGGTTTGGAATTATCCAGTAAAGTGGCAACCAAAGAAGCCTTTTTCCATGGAAGTGAAGAAGCCGATTTTAAAATTGCTGTTTTAGATCTTGGAATTAAAAGAAATATTTTAAGGAATTTTGAAGAAAGGGATTGCTATATGAGAGTATTCCCAATGGACACATCCTTAAAGGAAATGCAAGATTGGAATCCAGATGGAATTTTTATTTCAAATGGACCGGGAGATCCAGGCGCCATGTTGGAAACTATTGAAATAGTGAAAGACATCGTTAATTCGGGAATGCCGGTTTTTGGAATTTGCCTTGGACACCAATTAATAGCTCTTTCGCAAGGACTTAAAACATATAAAATGCATAATGGACACAGAGGAATTAACCACCCTGTGAAAAATTTGCATACTGGTAAAGGGGAAATCACAACTCAAAATCATGGATTCGTTGTAGACAGTGAAGCCGTTGAAAATGATCCAAATATTAAACTAACACATATTCATTTAAATGATCAAACAGTAGCGGGAATTAAATTGGTAGATAAGCCAGTTTTTTGTGTTCAATATCATCCGGAGGCATACCCTGGACCACATGATAGCACCTATTTGTTTGATGATTTTGTGGAATTAATGAAATCTAACAAATCAATAATCGCATAATGGCAGTAATTACAGGCGTTCACGCCAGACAAATTTTAGACAGTAGAGGAAACCCAACAGTAGAAGCAGATGTTTTTACAGACAGTGGGCATATCGGAAGAGCAGCAGTTCCTTCTGGAGCTTCTACAGGAATCCATGAAGCAGTGGAACTTCGTGACAATGACGATAATGCTTTTATGGGAAAAGGAGTTTTAAATGCCGTTTCCAATGTTAATAATGTTATTGCTCAAGAATTAAATGGACTTCAAGTTTCCGAACAATCCATGATTGATCAATTAATGATTGAATTGGACGGAACCAAAAACAAAAGCAACCTAGGAGCAAATGCTATGTTAGCGGTATCTCTTGCTACGGCGAAAGCTGCAGCCCAAGCTCATGGACAATATTTACATAACTATATTGGAGGAGTAAACGCAAGGACTCTTCCTGTTCCAATGATGAATATCCTTAATGGAGGAGCTCACGCAGATAATTCCATCGACTTTCAAGAATTTATGGTAATGCCTTTTGGAGCCCAAAGTTTTTCTGAAGGACTGAGAATGGGAACCGAAATCTTTCATCACTTAAAAAGTGTTTTAAAATCAAAAGGATATTCTACTAATGTAGGAGACGAAGGTGGTTTTGCGCCAAATATTAAATCCAATGTAGAGGCGATAGAAACTGTCTTAATGGCGATAGAAAAAGCTGGCTATAAACCGGGAGAAGATGTGTATATTGCAATGGATGCAGCAGCTTCGGAATTCTTTGTTAAAGAAGAAGGAGTATACCACTTTAAAAAATCCACTGGGGATAAACTTTCACCTTCAGAAATGGTTGATTACTGGGCAGATTGGGCAAAGAAATACCCCATTGCGTCTATCGAAGATGGATTAGATGAAGATGATTGGAGCGGTTGGAAGGAACTTACATCCAAAATCGGAAATGATGTTCAGCTTGTTGGGGACGATTTATTTGTAACCAATACAGAAAGAGTACAAAGAGGGATTGACGAGGATACTGCTAATTCCGTTTTGATTAAAGTAAACCAAATCGGAACTTTAACTGAAACCATAAATACAGTTCAACTGGCTCAAAGCAATAATTACAGTTGCGTAATGAGTCATAGAAGTGGAGAAACAGAAGATTCTACAATTGCAGATTTAGCAGTTGGCTTGAGTACTGGTCAGATTAAAACCGGTTCTGCTTCTCGTAGTGATAGAATGGCAAAATACAATCAACTGTTGCGATTGGAAGAGTTTTTAGGAGATTCTGCCATTTACCCAGGTAAAAATTTTAAATTCATTAAATAACCTAAAAAGATATAAGCATTGAAAATGGAAAGACTAAAGGATCATTTTGCAACAAAAATTGAAAGCTCAGTAAAAGAAGTAAAAGATTTTATTGCAGAACATGGTGATGAAGTAATTGGTGAAATCAAGGTGAGCCAATTGTACGGAGGAATGAGAGGTATGACAGCCCTAATTACAGAAACCTCAAAATTAGATCCTGCAGAAGGAATTCGATTTAGGGGTTATTCCATTCCAGAGCTTCAAGAGAAATTACCAAAATATCCTGGCGGTGATCAACCTTTACCAGAAGGTATTTTCTACCTAATGCTTTTTAATGAATTACCAGACGATGATATCGTAAGAAGAGTAAGTAACAACTGGGCAAGAAGAGCGATAATTCCACCACATGTGTTTAAGGTGATTGATGCCCTTCCAAGTCACGCTCATCCAATGACACAATTTATCATTGGAATTGCAGCCCTTCGTACGGAATCGGAATTTCAAAAGGCATACAATAGTGGAATCCCAAAATCTGAATACTGGGATCCTACTTATGAAGATGCCATGAATTTAATTGCTCGTTTACCAAGACTTGCAGCTTATATCTACAGAAGAAAATACCACAATAACGAGCATATTGAACCAGATTCTAAACTGGATTGGGCGGGAAATTTTGCTCATATGTTAGGTTTTGATAATGAAGAGTTTAAGGAGTTATTACGTCTGTATATGACCATTCACGTGGATCATGAGGGAGGTAATGTTTCGGCACATGCTGTACATCTTGTAGGTTCTGCATTAAGTGATCCTTATTTGGCTTTCCAAGCTGGAATGAGTGGTTTGGCAGGTCCTTTACACGGATTGGCAAATCAAGAAGTAATTCGTTGGACCTTCGCCATGCGTGATGAATTAGGTGGTGGATTACCATCCAAAGAGCAAATCGCAAACTATTGTAGAAAAACCCTAAACGAAGGAAAAGTAATTCCAGGATTTGGACATGCAGTTTTAAGAAAAACAGACCCAAGGTATACTGCTCAAAGAGAGTTTGCATTAAAGCACATGCCACACGATGATTTATTTTTAATCATTAGTAGAGTATATGAAGTAGTACCAGAAATTTTACAATCCACAGGAAAGATTAAAAACCCTTGGCCAAATGTAGATGCCCACTCTGGACAACTATTAATGCATTATGGATTAACAGATTACGATTTCTACACCGTTCTTTTTGGTGTGTCTAGAGCATTAGGTACTCTATCTAGTTTAATTTGGGATAGAGCTTTAGGCTTCCCAATTGAAAGACCGGGTAGCACAACTACTGAATTGTTGAAAGAGAAATTTGCTAAATAATTCAAGTCAATTTTTGAAAAGAAAATCCCGCCAATAGGTGGGATTTTCTTTTTTATAGATGCTGGCTTGTAGAAAACAAAGGAATTTACAGTAATTTATTATCGTATGTGAGCCCTTCAGACGTGATTTAATAAAGGCTCAAGAAAAAAATCAAAAAAGGAAAAATTCCTGTTTATAAATCTTTGAACATTAGGATTTTAAATAGTACATTTGCAGCCCTTTTTATTTGGAAAATTTAAAGATAAAGTCGTTAAAATTAATCCCAAGTTTGCGAGCGCTTTTAAGTTCAACCTTAGCACTAAAAGTCACTGTGTCTTTTTTATTGAAATTTGAACTTTTGGTTTGCGAGTATCCACTTTGTGTAACAAGTAAAAAGAAACAGATTAGTAATATTCTCATACAAAGGATATTTAATGGGGGGATGGGGGTTGGAGGATTTTTATTAAAATTCAAACCTTTTCTTGAACTCGAACGCGACCCAAATTAATCCCCCCGC
>CAKZNE010000115.1 GCA_937129395.1 uncultured Cryomorphaceae bacterium
CTCTTGAGAATTTGGATCTTCTAAAGCAGCCATATTTAATTTTAAAAGCCGGAAACATTATCCAACGAAAATAAGATCCAATAAAAGGCAGCTTTATTAGTTATTAAAATAATTTTTAGCAAGATTTATAATATCAATCCCCTCACCTATGAAACGTGCTTTTGCCTTTATCGTAAAATTTCCTGAATACATTTTAATTTTAGCTGTTGCCTTTTATTGGGTTTCTTCAGCTTTGATTTTAAATCCTGTGGCAATTGTCCTCCTTTCCTTTTTAATCCTTCAACTTTTTCTAAAAAGTAGGCTAATCGGCCTATTAATTTCAGGGGTTTTGGCATTTGGTTGTTGTTTTATGCTTCTTGCCCTTTTCTCAGAATTCAGGGAGTTTCCTAGTTTTAATTCTGATGCCCAACAATTGCTATTTGTTGGACTAACGCTTTTTCTTTCCACGCTTTTTGTAGCCGGACTAATGATATTTAAAAGCTTAGGAGTTCAACTTATTCCAGTAAAACAGAAACCCTAAACAGAAATTTTCAAGGAAGACAAAGCTCTTTTAATTTATATTGTGGCTCCTTTATTTCAATAAAATGAGTGAATCAAGTTTAATTGGTAACGAAGCCGAAAATCAAATTCTGGAGCTGTTAAAATCTCGTTTCGAAAAGAACAACTTCCTTTGTAGTCCTTCGATTTGGGACAAAGTTGAGCAAAGGCTCAAAGAAAACCCGGACAAAGTCCAATCCCTTATTTTAATGGAGGAAACAGGTGGTGAACCTCATCTTTTTTCCTTTGATTCCGAAAAAGATGAATATTATTTTGTGGATTGTTGCAAGGAAAGTCCAGCCGGACGGAGAAGCCTATGTTATGACGCTGAAGCATTAGAATCACGGAAAAAATTCAAACCCAAGGACTCTGCTTTAAATTTGGCTAAAAAAATGGGAGCAGAATTGTTGGATGAAGAATTATATTGGAAACTACAACAAAATGGAAGTTTCGATTGTAAAACTTCAAGTTGGTTGAAAACACCAGATAAAATCAGGAAATTGGGTGGCGCCCTTTTTGGGGATTTTCGATTTGAAACTGTATTTGTTTATCACAATGGGGCTGAGTCATATTATGCAGCACGGGGTTTTAGGTGTTTTTTGAAACTTTCATAATAATTCCAAAAATTGTCAGCTATTAAATTTTCAAAAAAACTGAATTAGTAGATGATTCCTTTTTTTCTACAACCATAAATTGCCAATTCAATGCTCAAAAATCATTCAAATGAAACTATTGAATCTTGCTGGTCTTGTCTTTACTCTTCCTTAGGATATCTTATGAAATACTTTTTCATCCTTTTGGTTTTATTCCCAACTCTAATTTTAGCACAGAAAAATAAAGACGGCTTTGATGAACAAGGAAGATTGCAGGGCTTACATAGAGATACCACCTATTTGGGAATTGTAAAGGCCACCTATGTTAAAGGCAAACTTGATGGCCCCTACGAATTGTATAAAACAACAGGTGAGCTAATTAGGAAAGGACATTACCTCAAGGGTAAGATGAATGGAATTTGGACAAGATATTACCCAGATGGAACAGTAAAGAGGGAAGTCCAATATGAAGATGATATTAAAAATGGGATTTACAATGAATACTATCCAAATGGAGTTTTAAAATATGAAGCCTTGTTTCAGGCGGATACTCAAAATGGCGACTGTAAATATTACTATCCCAATACCCAGCTTTCTGCTGAGGGAAACCAGCACCATGGTTATTGGAATACATATTCTTTACATGGAAAACTTCTAAGCTCCGATATTTACCAATATGGCCGAAAAGTCCAAACTGATGAGGAAATGTTCGATTCGATGAATCGGGTTAAAAAGAAATATAAACTTGGACCTTACAAGATTGAGGAAGAATTAAAATTAACACTAATATATGAGGATTCAATACTAATTGATTCTTCCAATTTAAATCCATTTAGCTTAATAGACCTAAAGCTTTGTGAGGTAGAAGGAAATATAGAAATCCAATACGGATTAAAATCTCTAATTCTAAATGCAGAGGGTATTTACGAAGTAGAAAACACGGAGAGCGATTGTGTCCAAGATCTTAAAAGTCTTAGATATGGAAAAAGGAGGTTTTTCCTAACAAATAAAGAAAATCAGTTGGAAAGCATAATTACTCCAATTAATTCTAGACATCAAACCAAATTGGGTCAAATATCTGTTCAAGTTAAAAAATCTGATTGCCCTTTAAGCGGTAGCCATATCATCGACATTAATTACAATGGCGAAATGTTGAGTATTAATGAAATCAAAAATTTTCAATTTTTTGAAATAGATTTTAGCAAAAATGGGGTGAGTGAATTATTTTTTATTTCTATTGATGGCTGTGAAAAAGAACTAAAAATTTATAAGGTTTCTCTAAGCAAAAAATAATACAAGTTAGCCTCATTCCCAATGGATTGCTCAATTAACAGTTCCATTTCAAGAATAAATGAATAATAAAAATTTGAATAAAACTTTAAAAATGAAAATTAGGGATGGAATTATTTGAGGAACTAATATTCTGGATTGATTCAAATTTAGCCCTTAGTTTGGCTCCTTTGATTCTAACTTTATTAATAGGGCAAAAACTTTTCTTTAAAACTCTGGATGTCAGCAATTACTATTTGGCCATCCGGTTATTCATTCTTTTTTTTACCTTTTTAAACATTTTGTATTTTTTCCTTGATATTCTTTTTTTCAATGAATTGGAGGCTTTTATTCAAAGATCCAGCGGTCCTTATGGATTTATTTATGGATTCTTATTGTTCTCCTCCCTTTTTCTCCCTCTAAGTCTTTTTAAAAAATCATGGTCTCAAAATGGATATTATCTTCTTTTTATAGCCGTTTTCCTCAAAATTGGATGGTTCTTTGAAAAATTCGTAATTATCTCAACACAGCTACATAGAGACTATTTGCCTGAAAATGAAATTATTTATTCCTCCATTTTAAATCCCTTTTTGGAGCCTTTTGTTAAGGGTTTTATTGTTGGACTAATTTTAATAATGGTTGGTATGTTTAGAAAAAAATGGCTGCACAAATAAAATGATTCAAGATTGATTTGGTAAAAACCAAATACTTTTTAAAAATTCCATTGGTTCACCGATAACAACAAGGAATTGCCTAAATTGTAGCTTATTATACCCACAAAGCTTGCTAAAGAATTCTACTCTCCTTCTATTTTTAAGTCTTGGCCTTTTATCATGCAAAAAGTCGGAGACTAGAGATTGCGATGATGCTATAAGTTTATATTCCAATTCATCATTCCCCATTGGAGTTGCCATAGAATCTTACGATATGCTTGATGGAACTCGAAATAAGGAAATCATAGATCGGCAATTCAATAGTTTTACCCCTGAAAACATTTTTAAGCCAAATTCCCTCCATCCTGAAGAAAATACTTTCAATTGGCCAGAGGCTGATCAGATGTTGGATTATGCCTTAAGTCAAAACAAAAGATTCCACGGACACACATTGCTTTGGCACAATCAATTACCGCTTTGGATGGAAAATTTTCAAGGCAACTCTGCTGAATGGGAAGCCATGTTAAAAACTCACATTCAGACTATTTGCCATCATTTTAAGGGAAAAGTAAAAGCTTGGGATGTTTTAAATGAGGCCTTTAATGAAGATGGTAGTTTAAGAAACAGCATTTGGAAGCAACATATTGGTGCCTCCTATATTGAGAAGGCATTTGTTTTTGCACATGAAGCGGATCCTGAGGCCATATTGTTTTATAATGATTTTAATCTGGCTTTAAATGACAAAAAACGGGACGCAGTTGTAAGCCTTATCCGAAATTTAAAACAGAGAAATATCCCCATTCATGGAATAGGTTTACAAATGCATATTTCAATTTATTATCCTAGTAATGTCGTTATAGCTTCTGCAATGAAAGAATTTTACCAACTCGGATTAAAGGTTCATTTATCGGAGTTGGACATTTCCTTAAATCCCAGAGGATTGGACATTGAATTGACAGATAAACTATTGCAAAAACAAGCGCAAAAGATGTACAGTGTTAGTCTTTTATATCAGCAAATCCCAAAGGCTTACCAGTACGGCATCACCTTTTGGGGACATAGCGATGTACATTCTTGGATACCCAGTTTTTTTGGTCGTGAGGATTATCCTTTACTTTTTGATGCAAATTACAAGGCCAAACCTATGTATTGTAAATTTTTGGAAAGCTTATGAAAAAATCACTTGTATTATTCCTCTTTATCTTTGGATTAAACTCCAAAAAGGCAGAAGCGCAAATAGGAGTCTCCTACTTTCCTATTCAATCCATTGTAGCCTTAAATTCTGATTCAGAAAAAATGTTGTGGGCTGATTTGAGAATGGAAACCAACACTTTTATTGCCAATATAAATTTTGAATTAAATGGCTTCTACAATTTTAAAAGGAAGGACAATATCAATTATTATATCGGGCTTGGAATCAACGTAAACCCCTTTTATAGTTTGGAGGGATTATCAGCAACAAACGGCTATTTGATTCCTGTAGGTTGCAGAATAAAGCCATTTCCTCGGATACGAAATGTTCAATTGGCCTTTGAAATTTCCCCCTATTTGAATCCAGATTTTGAAGGTGGGCAAATCCGTAGTTTACTGGGTTTGGCTTATAATTTTTAAGTTATCCAAAAATTTTCATTTGTTATTAATCTCCCAAATATTCATGAAAAAAATATTTGCTTTTTTATCAATCTTTCTAAGTTTCTCCATCTTTTCTCAAAAGGTAGTAATGGAAAGACCAGATGAAGTAATTGAACCAAACCCATTTATTGAGGAATACTTCAAAGATCATTACGATTATACCAAATTCAAAGAAATGATCAGTTTAAACCTAGCCAAGGCAAAAGACTTTAAAGCCGATACTATTTATAGGACTATTTTTAATAAACAAGGGCAAGTATTAACCAAAACAAGGTATAGAGGGAATGTTCCAAAAACAATCACGAAATATTCCTACTTGTCAGATGGGAACTTAAAATCTTGGAATTACGGTGACGGAAAATCAAATATAAAAGCGAGCTATTTTTACAATAATGAAAATCAAATAAGGCAAATTCTTCAGTACCATTTGAGAAATCGAAAATCGGGATTGGATTCTAGTTTACAAGGTAATTCCAAATTTATTTATGAAAATTCTAGGCTTCAAAAAATAAGCAGTATTCAGACTAAGGCAGATACTTACCATTATGAGAAAGATCGCTTGATTCGCAAAACCGGTGGATATATTTCCAAACTTTTTAGTTATTATCCCAATGGAAACCTACGTGAAATTACAGAGTTTATGGGCTCGGAAATTGACCGTAGCAAACTCATGGGAATCAAAAAATATTACTACAATAGAGAGAATCTTTTGGTCTGTGATTCGATTCTCACTTCCTCAAATTTTGAAACTAAAACTTACCAAGTTACCCATTATGAATACGATGAAAATCAAAAACTTAAAAAGTTTCGTGTGGATTTTGGGTCTTCTTACAGTGAGGTAGAATTTAGCTATGAAAATAAGCGGTTAAAAACGAGCCAAGTCAAAACCAATGATGTCAATTATAAAGTAGCTTATTTAAGATTCCCCATTCCATCAGGTATTCCCTTAAACCCTTCGGGGCTAATGAATTATAAGGATGAGTTTTTCTACGACAACAACGGAAATAAAACAGGAAAGAAGGTTTTTGTGGAAGGAGCCTTATTTTTTGAAATGAAATTTGAACTTATTCCGTGGTAATGCCCAATTCCATTAAACTCAAAGATAAACTTCGATTTTTATACCTTGATCGTCCCATCGTCTTAGACTACAAATTACCTGTCTCTAAAGAGGAATTCAAAACTTTCATAATTCCTAAAATTGAGGGTGATGAATTGGAGAATCCTTGTAATCGAAATAGCCGTCCTTTTTCGGGTACTATAAAAGGTAGGCGAAGAGATGAATATGAATTAAAAATCTGCAGTAATTTTTGGAAAAAGGAAAGCTTGACAATTTCTTTTCTCTTTTATGTTAAAACCACGGAAACTGAAGAAAACCATTTAGATATAATAGCGGAGTTGAAATTCACTAGCTTAATTCAATTTGGGATTTGGGTAATCTCATTATTGTTTTCTGTAGTAATTATTCCTTGTACAGCAACTAGCTTATTTTCTGATAATGTCCAGGATGCCTCTATCCTAATTTTAGCCCTTTTTGGATTTTTCGCATTTTTTATTGGAATTTTTTTAGGGAAAATCACTAGACAGATTGCCTATTTTGAAAAGCATTTGATTGATTCTTTGAAAGGTTGATTTTTTTGATCTATCCATTTTATGGCTATTAAAACAGATTGTATCTTTTAATAATTTGGTTTGGGGATTTAGAAATATGGAACATAAATTCGAATCAGCATCATCCAAATACCCCTTTCTAATGAGATACTTATTTTTATACTTTCTTCCAATACTATTTTATTCAAATTCCTCTAAGGCCTTGTCAACAAAAGTTGGCGGCGGAATCACCTACGAACATGTTTCTGGAACCACCCGAGACTATTTGATTAAGCTTACTTTATACCAAGATTTATCAAAACCGAATTTCAACTCAACCCAATCTATAAACTACACTTCCAGTTGTGATCCTGGAGCTGTCCTTGTTGCCACCCTAACAAATCCCAGTAATAGCGGAATTCCTATTCAAGCTCCTTATAATTGTGCTAACCAAAGTCAAGCAGCAACCTTAAATATTGCAAAATGGGTTTATGAAGTTACTGTTACACTCCCCATGAATTGCTCTGATTGGAATTTTTATTGGTCCGACTCCACTAGAGATTCAAGTATCACCAATATTGTAAATCCAGGGCACCATGGAATATTAATTAAATCTTGGTTAAACAACAATTTAGGACAAAACAGTAGTCCCTTTTTTGTTAGCGAACCATTTAGACAATTTTGCGCCAATAGCCCCTGTCCACTTTCCATTTATCAGTCGGTAATAGAGCCCGATGGTGATTCTGTGATATTTTCATTAGGCGAACCTTTGGAAGGGCCCTTCCCTGGATCGGTAATTCCTTGGGAGAATGGATATAACACAAACCATCCAATAACTGGAACATCAGGTTTAAATTTCAATTCCACAACAGGAACCTTTATTTTAGCCGCATCCAATCCTGGGCAGATAATTTATAAGGGAATAATTGAGGAGCACAGATATAGTCAATTAACTCAGAGTTGGCATCCAATTGGGCGAATTAGTCGGGAAATAATATTCCCCATTGTAAATAATTGTGATTCGTTAGCCTCCACTTGGAGTTTAAATTTAGTAGGCAACAAGCCTAAGGAATTGGAAATTGCTTGTAACTCAAATACTGTAGAATTTGAATCCACCATTCCTATCGCCTGCAATACTCTTGTTTCGGATGGCAGCGATTTTTCAATTTTTCGATCAAACGGTAATCCTTTACCAATTCTTTCAGTATCCTCAATTGGTTGTTCTAGTGGCTTTTTTACTAAGCTTAAAATTAATTTAGGTACAAACCTCGTGCAAAACGACAGTTTATTTCTTGTTTCCAAGATAGGCTCCGATACTAATACATTAGGCAACTTCTGCGGCTATAAACTTGATGAAGGGGATAGCATCCTTTTGATTGTAAAATCCTGTCCTGATATTGGGATAAATGAAGAGCAAATGTCTTTGGATTTTTATCCTAATCCATTTGAAAATTTCATTGAACTTAACTTTGAAGATAAATCAGAAAAACGCATTGGACTTTATAATTCAATAGGTAATCTTGTTTATGATAAAAGAATAAATCTCCAAAATTTCAAACTTGATTTAGGATTTCTTCCAAAAGGGGTTTATGTGTTGGAAATTGCTACAAAGGAAAAAGCCTTGAGGAGAAGGATTGTAAAAAAATAGATTCGAATGAGTTAAAGGATTTGATAAATTTCCCTAATTCAGAATGGCGTTTAAATAAAAGCCTATAGGCAAAAACTCTCGAATAATTAACTTTGAGAAAGCTTACCAAATACCCCAAATATGTCCGCAAAAAATAATCGTCAATTTTACAATTGTCTTAATCTCACAATGGAAACCCTGCACAAAGTTTCCAACTTTTATTCAGTTAAATTTCCTATTCTCTTAAAAAAAACAAGCCTTCTCCTGTTGCTCGTTTTCGCTTATTGCCCATCCGCAAATGCTACCCATGAGGTTATGGGGGGAGAATTTTATTATCGATATATAGGCGATTCAACTAATATAGCAAGGCAATACTTGGTGGGATTTATCTATTATAGCGGATCGACCACAAATTCAATTCCCTCACAAATAGCCATTGATGTAAATTCAACATGTAGCACGGGGGGCAGCTATTTGGCAAACCCCATTTCCGGTTCTCCACCATTTGGGACTCCGATTTATTCAAATTATTCTTGTAATGGTAATCCTGGTGGATATTCCTATAAAAAAATGGTTTACGAAACAGTTGTGACATTACCAGTGAATTGTATAGATTGGGAATTTCAGACTACTCTTGTTTCCAGAAGTAATGCGGTAGCCAATTTAGTAAACCCAGGTATCTATGGATTTTATATTAAGGCAACATTAAATAGTTTCTACCCCAATAATAGCCCTAGGATCATAAATCAGGCACCCCGTGAATTTTGTATGGGGGCAGATGGCTCCATTGTCTTTAATCAAAGTGCCATAGAATCTGATGGAGACTCCCTTGTTTATTACTTTGGAATACCAGAAGATGGGCCCCACCCTGGAACTCCCGTACCTTTTGTTTCTGGCTATTCTGTAAATGCTCCTTTTCAAACTTCCAATGGGATGAATCTCAACTCATCAACCGGACTCATGAATTTTAAACTTCTTCAATCTGGAATGGAGAATTTTAAAATCAATATAGACGAATTTAGATTTGATAGTTTGTCGAATACTTGGCTAAAAGTAGGTACAATATCTAAAGAGATACAAATTCAAATAAATTTGTCATGCAGTCCATCGGTTTCAAATTGGAATCTACAATCTAATACCTTAAACACCCAGGTAACAGCGAATTGTGGGGACAGTATTATCAATCTTCAAACATCTACCCCTTTTGCTTGCTCAAGTTTAAGTTCGGATGGCTCAGATTTTGTCATTTACAAATCAGATGGCACCTTGTTACCTATCATTGGAGCTAGTACAAACTGTTCAAATTTTTATTCAAATTCTGTAAAAATTCAGCTTTACGCCCCTATTTCTCAAAACGATAGTTTGTATATCGTAACAACAATAGGTAGCGATTTCAATACTCTTACGAATTATTGTGGTTTTGAACTTCCAGAAGGAGATAGTTTAAGCCTAAAGGTGATTGACTGTTCAGGGGTCGGTTTAGTAGAATCGGATTTAGTGACAAATATTTTTCCAAATCCTGTAGAAAACTTTACGGAGATAGAATTTAAAGATGCCTCCCAAAAAACCATTTCACTTCTGAGTGCGGATGGAAAATTAATTCGAAAAAGCGAAGTTTTTTCTAATAAAATTAGGCTGGATGTCGCTTTTTTACCTCCTGGATTTTATCTTATAAAGGTGATGGCCAAAGGTAAGGTTGAGACCAATCGGATTTTCAAAAACTAGACTCCACTTAATATTAAGGAAAAATTTTTTGAAACTGAAAAGACTTCTTGTGGTTCTTCTTCTTTGGAATTCTTGGGTATTTGGACAAAATCAAGTATTATTTCAAGAAAACTTCGACGGAATTGGACCCTATAAAATTTCAAAACATTTTAGCGCCAATACAGGCTCCCTAAACCCCAATGTTTTTTGGGATACAATTAGCACTATTGCTTTTTCTTCCCCAAGATCCATGAAAATAAAGGGTAGCCAATCTGGTACTCAATTATGGATTGAAACAGATAGCTTTAGCACCCTTGGTTACCCATTTATAACCCTCAAATTCAACCATGTAGCAAAAATTTCTCAATCCAACAATTGTGTAATCCAGTACTCCACAGACGGTGTGATTTGGAATATTCTACCAAGTATTTCCTACAAAGGTTCCAATATTGGTTCGAACCAATTTTACACCGCTAATTCTTTTTTTAATTCCTCGACATATTCAATTCCTGGAATAATGGATTTATGGGAATCAAATTCTAATTCTGCTGTAAATAACGGAATGTGGGCAAGCGAAACTTTTGATTTAAGAGGCATCGCATATGATACAGTTTTAAATCATGGGTTTCCGTATTTCAAATTAAGGTTTCAAGCGAATTTTGTAAACGGAATTCCGCCAAGTTTTAACAATTATTATGACGGTTGGTTTGTAGATGATCTCGAGGTTATTGGGTCTTCATGCCCCTTAATTCCCAGTACTATTTTGTTCAATGTTGGTCCCTCCGTTGTGGCGCCATTTAAGCCAATTGGAGATTTGACTATAAACGGAAATTATAGAATTGCTTTAACGGCCAACAATCAAGATACATCTATCGAAAGTGTTAAATTGGTTTTCGCAAAAAATGGCCTTTTCGATACCCTCACTCTTGTAAATTCTGTAATTCCAGCGGATGAGTACAGTATTTTAATACCAAATTTAATTGTCGGAGATTCAATAAAATGGAAGGTAATCGTAAATCTACCAAATTGTTCAAATTTCACTTCAAGCCCAGTATCAGGCTTTTACCAATTTCAAATTATTGATCCCTTTCCAAGTAAATGTGGGGTGGTTTTAAATGATCAATCACCCTATATAATTAATGATTTCCCATGGATTGAAACTTTTGAAAATGCTCCCTGGGTTTCTGGAAATGGATTTCCAAATCCTTCAAATGCCCATAGGGGAATATTAGCCAATTACCCCAATGGAAATTGGCAATTAGTTCCGAATACCGATAGCCAAAATGCCACAAGTTTTGCTTGGGGATTGGCCAATTCAGCCTTTTCTGGACCAAATGTTCTAAGTGGTCCATCCTCAAACCATAGCCCAAATGGAAGTAATTTTCTGTTTACTTCAGGTAATTTTAATTCTCCCGTTGGAGGGGCCCAAAGTTCCAATGCTAGGATTACAACACCGTGTATAGAATTAGGAGATAGTCTTGATTTTGCTTTTGAATTCTGGTATCATATGTATGGTCAAGATATTGGTAGCTTAAGGATTGACATTGATACGGGAAGTAGCACATCGGCCTGGTGGAATAATTACTATTCAATTAGTGGAGAGCAACAAAGCACTTCCAATAGTCCATGGAAAAAAGCTTTCCTTTCGCTTATTCCTTTTAAAGGGAAAACCATTAAAATCAGAATTTTATCTCGGAAATTTTCAAGTGGCCCTCAATCTTTTACCGCTTTAGACGATTTTCAAATTTATCAATATTCACCCATCGCAAAAGAAATTGGAATCGAAAAGATTAATGAACCAATTTCATATAGTTGTTCCTTTTCCAGTTCCGAAGATGTAAAAATACATCTGAGAAACTATGGTGGGGATACTCTTTCGGAAATACCAATTGCCTATCAATTGGATAATAATCCAGTTCAAAGGGATACGATAAAAAACATAGCCTTATTGACTTTAGATACAATTTCCTATAGTTTTTCCCAAAAAATAAATTTATTAGGATTTGCAACTTATTCACTTTCTATTTGGACCGAATTAATTGGAGACACTATTAATGATAATGATAGCCTGCATCTTGAAATAACATCTTCAGATCCAATTCAAAACTTTCCCTTTTTAGAGAATTTCGAATCCTCTACTCCTATTGTAAATCTAAGTGGAACTGGCACCCTTAACTCCGGCTATTTCATTTTGAATAAAAATGATAATTCGAGCACGAATGGAGCCAAATGGATGATAAAAGATGGGCCGGTTCGAAAAATCCATCAAGGACCAATTTCTGGAGCAAATCGCAGTGCCAACTATTTACTATTTCACAATGAAGGTTTAGGGACAGAAAATCAATTGGCCATCTTGGAGTCATCATGCATTGATTTTTCAAATCTCCAAAACCCTCAATTATCCTTTCACTACCATAATTTTTCTTTGGGTTCTGAATTGCAAGTAAAAATTAGAGAGCTAAATAGCACTTCTTGGCAAAACCTAGGCACCCTATCACAAATTCAAACTCAAAAATTACAAGAGTTTCAATTGGTTCAATTGAATCTGGCTGCTTTTGCTGGAAAGGTGGTTCGAATTCGGTTTGAAGGAAAAAGGACTGGAATTATGGCAGCCAATTTTGCTGTCGATGATATTCGACTTTTTGAAGGACAACCTTCCGATTATGCCTTAGCTTCAATTCCTAGCATTGATTATGGCTTTAAATCTTCCATTCAATCCGCCAATATTACATTCACCGTAATGAACCATAGCAGTAATATGACGGCGAGTAATATGGTTCTAAAAATGAGCCTAAAGAAACTTTGTTCCGCAGGGAACCCAATAATTTTAACCGGTCAGAGTAATACCTTTGCAACTATCACCCTGATGGGGACTAATAAGTCCATTTCCCAAATGATAAATTTCTCCAACCCTTTGCTTCCTGGGAAATATGAAATGAAAGCCTGGATAGAAGCCTCAGGTGATCCTAACCATAGCAATGACACTATTCAGAGGGAAATAATAATAGTTGAAAGTCAAAATCTTCCTTACTTCAATGATTTCGAAAATTGTGCATCTGAATTGTTTCAAAATGGGGAAATATATGATTGGGCCATTGCTGATGCTACGAAATCCAACTGGACAGGTGCTAAAAGTGGTCAAAACACTTGGATTACGCATAAGGACTCAAATGGTATAGGATCAAAGGAGTATTTGATCATGCCCTTTTTTGAAGGTTTTGATACCATTTACGATTCTGAAATCCGTTTTTGGCAGAATTATGATTTTGGAAATGGCTTTGGATCTGTTGAATTCAGATCTGGTGGGATTTGGGAGTCTATTACTATCCCGGGTTCAAATCTTGGTATAAATTGGAATACCCAATTTTATCCTTCTCAAAATAAAGAAACATTTACGGGAAACTCCAATGGGTGGATCTATTCAGCCTACCCGCTAAAGCAGTTTAATGGTCTACAATCCCCCTTAAGGATGCGCTTCGCAACGAGTTTCGAAAATTCTCCTGGATGGGCGATAGATGATTTAGAAATTTTTGTGCCGGAGCAAAATTCAGCCTCTCCAATAGAAGTTATTTTTGATTCAAACAGTCCACCAACTAGTGGATTAAACGATTTCAAAATTAAGGTTACCAATACGGGTCATGCTCCTTTAGATGAATTTGAATTGGATGTAAATGCAAACGGAACAAACCTAAGTCAACAATTTGTGCTGTCAAGCGTGATCAATATGGGGCAAAGCACAGTTGTTTCTTTTAATAACCCATTGAATTTAATTGTAGGTTCCAATCATTTGCAAATAATTTCATCCCGACCAAATGACAGAAAGGACGAAAAGAGCTTAGATGATACTCTAAATGTTTATTTGACGGTTTTACCCCGGCTATCGGCTCTCCCTTATTGTAATGATTTTGAACAAGGAGAAAGTTTTTTGAACTATGATATTAAGCGGAAGGCCATTGATACCAACTGGATTTACGGAAGTCCAAATAAAACAATTCTCAATAGCGTTTACAGCGGTAATAAAGCCTGGTTTACCTCAAACTCAGATTATCCAGTTTTAAGCGATCAATATTTATTCACCCCTGAATTTTCCATTGTCAAAAACCAATGTTATGAATTCAGTTTTTGGCATCAATTTGAAACGGAAAACAATTTTGATGGAGCAACGGTAGAATATACTCTAGATACGGGTAAGACCTGGCTTATCCTAGGAAACTTCGGTGACAGCAGCTGGTTCAACACTCCTCATATTCAGGCTCTTGATGCTTTTAAGCCTGGATGGTCTGGTTTATCCAATGGATGGGAAAAAGTTTCCAAGTCAATTGAGTTTTTCACCACTTCCACAGTCCAGTTCCGATTTCGTTTTTCCAGCAACAGCATAAGACAATTTGATGGTTGGATAATTGATGATTTTTGTTTTGAAGAGACCACAACTTCTTGTTCATTTATAGGCGAAAAGGAAAAAATAAAGAGTATTTCCAATCTCGAAGTTTTCCCAAATCCGGCAAAAGATATTGTTAAATTAAACTACAAGGGCAAGAATCACGGAGAAGTCAAAATCAAAATTATGAACTCTGTTGGACAGCTTGTTTTCCATAAAAATCAATGGATAAATCCCCAAGATGAATTGGAGATTAACATTGAACAGTATTCAAAAGGTCTTTACATTATCCAACTGGAATTTTCAAATCAAGAATCAATAAATAGAATATTCGAAAAACTATAAGGCAAAAAAAATCCCGCTAATGCGGGATTTTTGTTAGTTCTAAAAGAGATGTATTCTAGTCAGTCTGAACATTGACTGCATTTAATCCTTTTTTTCCTTCCTTAACGTCAAATGTTACGGAATCACCCTCTCTAACTTCGTGGTTTAAACCTGAAACATGAACAAAAACGTCTTCTTGTGTTTCTTCGTTTTTAATGAAACCATATCCTTTTGATTCATTAAAAAACTTTACTGTACCTCTTGGCATAACTGTAAAATAATTAAAATAATAATGTGCAAAGGTAAACTAATAATGGAATTAGAAAACATAAGTCCCTTAAAATAAAAAATTTAACTATGGCTTTACATCAACCCCCTTCCAAAAAGCAACATAGCCTTCAATATGATTTGCAAGTGCACTAGTTTTGGGATAGTACCATGCAGCATCTATATTTTTAGAACCATAAACCTCAACTGAATAATAACTTGCCACTCCTTTCCAGGGGCAAGTTGTATGTGTTTCACTTTCCTTAAAAAATTCCTTTTTTATGGATTCTACAGGGAAATAATGATTGTTTTCAACCATAATAGTTTCATCACTTTCGGCAATAACCGTATCATTCCAAATCGCTTTCATAGTTTAATAATTGTTTTCCGTAAAGGTACTTGAACTCATCAAAGTTCTAGATTGAAGAAGACTATCAGAACATTGATGCATAAAAAAACCCCGCAAATTGCGAGGTTTCTATTTAGTTTCGTAGAAATACGAAATCTTTTCCGGATTCCGATTTTATCACTTTCATACTCTTTGAATAATCAAGTAAAAATCTTACAGTTTCCTTCCTGGGCTTAAGATGTGCGTCAGGTACATTTTTAATTGTAGTGGTACTAGCCATAGGCGCGGTTTAATTGTTACCCTAAAGTAACGAGCCCTTTTTCACCATATTGTATCGCCTACAAATTATTCCATTAATGTAACCTTGTTCTTTTCCATCAACTTTCTCAAATTAATCAATGCATACCTCATTCTTCCTAGGGCAGTATTAATACTCACCCCTGTTTGATCCGCAATTTCTTTGAAACTCAATTCGCAAAAATGACGCAGTTTTAAAACTTCCTTTTGCTCTTCCGGTAATTCATCAATTAATTTATGAAGGTCACTTTCTATTTGATCCTTAATAATTTTCGACTCCACATTCATCTTTGGATCTCTGATAATATTGAAAATATCAAAATCAGCATTTGGAGACATTGTTGGCATCCTTTTTTGCTTTCTATAATGATCGATGATTAAATTATGAGCAATTCGCATCGCCCATTGAAGGAATTTACCTTCTTCATTATACTTTCCTTTTTTAAAGGTGTTAATGATTTTTACAAAAGTGTCTTGAAATACATCATTGGCTAAATCCTGATCTTGGATGCGCACAATTATATACGAGAAAATCCTTTGTTGATGTCTTTTTATTAAAAACTCTAGTGTGATTTCATTACCTGACAGGTAAGCTCTGATCAGATCGCTATCGCTCTGCTTAGAATAGTCCATAATCTACTTGTTTTTGGGTTAGTACCTAATTAAAATTTCAAGTAGTAGTATGTATAAGCGATATATTTTAAATTATTATGTGTTGCGATTCAAGAGAAAAACTGCTTTCTCTTTTTCAAATATATAATTTTAATTCTATAATCCAAACAATCATATGTTTAATACTTTTGCAATTCTTCAGATTTGAATGAAAATGCAGGAAAACTCCCTAGAGAATTTAGACCCCAGAAAGTACATTATTATTAAAGGTGCTCAGGTTCACAACCTTAAGAATATTGATGTTGCCATCCCACATAAAAAACTCACTGTGATAACCGGTTTAAGCGGCTCTGGGAAATCATCCCTAGCCTTTGACACCCTTTATGCCGAAGGGCAAAGAAGGTATGTAGAAAGTTTATCCTCCTACGCAAGGCAATTTTTAGGAAGGCTGGACAAACCCGATGTGGAGTATATTAAAGGAGTATCCCCAGCAGTAGCAATTGAACAAAAAGTGATTTCAAGAAATCCAAGATCTACCGTTGGAACAACCACTGAGATTTATGATTACCTAAAAGTTCTCTTTGCAAGAATTGGAAAAACTATTAGTCCGGTTACAGGAAAGGAAGTAAAAAGGCACGATTTAAAGGATGTAATCAACCACATCCAAAACCTCGATCCTCAAGATCGAATTATGATCAAATGTCCGCTTCTTCTTCATGACCGAAAATTAAAGGATCAGCTGGCTATTTTAGAACAGCAAGGCTATTCAAGGGTTTCATTAAATGGAAATGTTATTAGGCTGGATGAGCTTGATGTAAATTCCATCTCTAAATCGGACAAGCTCGAAATTGTTGTGGACCGATTAACAGCGGATATTTCCAGCGAAGAACAAAAAAACAGAACTGCAGATTCCATTCAAACTGCCTTTTTTGAAGGTAGAGGTTTATGTGCTATCCTAAATGTCTCGACAAATAAGGAAAGTCTTTTCTCCAATAAATTTGATGAAGATGGAACCGAGTTTGAAGAACCAAGCATGCACCTTTTTAGTTTTAACAACCCCTTTGGTGCCTGCCCAAAATGTGAAGGTTTTGGGATGGTAATTGGCATTGACGAAGATTTAGTAATTCCAGATACCAGTCTATCTGTATATGAAGATGCCATTGCTGCTTGGAAGGGAGAAAAAATGCAGGAATGGAAAAATCAGCTCATTCAGGGTGCCGACCAATCCGATTTCCCTATCCATCGGGCCTATTTTGAACTAAGCGCTGCTGAAAGAAAAATGCTTTGGGAAGGAACTAAGCATTTTAAGGGATTAAATAACTTCTTTAAATACATTGAATCAAAAAGTTATAAAATTCAATATCGGGTTATGCTTTCTAGGTATAGAGGAAAAACCATCTGCCCAGAATGCGACGGTGCACGTCTGCGGAAAGAAGCGGATTATGTGAAAATAAATAATCTTTCAATTAGCGAATTGGTCCTTAAGCCTATTGATGAGCTTTCTGATTTTTTCGAAACCATTGAACTTAACGAGCAAGAGCAGGCAATTGGAAAAAGGTTACTTATTGAAATCAAAAGCAGACTAAAATATCTTCTAGATGTAGGTTTAAGTTATCTTACTTTAAATAGGGTTAGTAATTCATTATCAGGTGGAGAATCACAAAGAATTAATCTTGCCACATCTATTGGTAGCGCATTGGTTGGTTCCACTTACATTCTAGATGAACCTAGCATTGGCCTTCACCCGAGAGATACAGAAAGATTAATTTCCGTAGTAAAAAACCTTAGAGACATTGGCAATACTGTTATTGTTGTAGAACACGACGAAGAGGTAATGAAGGCAAGTGACTTCCTTATTGATATCGGTCCAGAAGCAGGTTCCCATGGTGGAGAAATTGTATTCGCAGGAACTCCAGATCAAATAAAAAATGTAAAAAGTCATACGGCCAATTACCTTAATGGAACTGATGAAATTAGCTTGCCCCAGGAGCGAAAATCTCCACGTAAGTTTCTGAAAATAATTGGTGCAAGAGAAAACAATCTCAAAAATATTAATGTAGATATTCCTCTTCATTGCCTTACAGTTGTAAGTGGGGTAAGTGGTTCGGGAAAAAGTTCACTCATCAAAAAGATCCTTTACCCTGCACTGAAGAAAAAACTGGGAGGATTTGGAGACAAAAGTGGAAAACACAGTAGCTTAGAAGGTGATTATTCATCAATTACCTCAGTGGAATTTGTGGACCAAAACCCTATTGGAAAAAGCAGCCGTAGCAATCCGGTGACTTACCTAAAGGCCTATGATGATATTCGTGCCTTATATTCTTCTCAAGCCTTGGCTAAAGCTAGAGGTTTTAAAACGGGTAATTTTTCCTTTAATGTTGATGGGGGAAGATGCGATAAATGTCAAGGGGAAGGAGAAATTACAATCGAAATGCAGTTTATGGCTGACGTTCATTTAAAGTGTGACGATTGTGATGGAAAACGCTTTAAAAAGGAAGTTTTGGAAGTGAAATTCCAAGACAAAAGCATCTTTGATATTTTAGAATTAACGGTGGACGATGCAATTGAATTCTTTGAAGAACATCAACAAACAAAAATTGCTTCTAAAATAAAAGTATTGCAAGATGTTGGTTTGGGTTATGTAACCCTAGGCCAATCCAGCAGCACTCTTTCTGGCGGAGAAGCACAACGTATTAAATTGGCGACCTTTTTAGGGAAAAGTGAAAATAGCAACCACCACCTATTCATTTTTGACGAACCTACAACGGGTTTACATTTTAATGACATTAAGAAATTGCTAAAATCCTTCAATGAATTGATAAAAAAAGGTCATAGTATTTTGGTTATAGAACACCACCCAGATATTATGAAATGTGCGGATTGGTTAATTGATCTTGGCCCCGAAGGTGGAGATAGAGGTGGCTCTTTAGTTTATCAGGGTGCACCCGAAGGAATATTCGATGTAAAGGAAAGCAAAACCGCCCCTTTTTTAAAGGAAAAATTAAATCTAGTCCATTAATTCTTATCGAAAAAAGCAGCTAAAATAGTCCTCAACCCTTTTACACAAAGAATTGCGGCAATAGCCATAAACAGAATTCCTAAAGCAAACCAACCATAGGAACCTTCTCTGTAGTTGGGAATTCCCGCCATTGTCAACACAATTGGCCCTAAAAAAATGAAAGGGAACCCGAAAGTAATAAACCGTACTCCTTTCAATAGTTTATCGCGATTTGTAGCCATAGGCCAAATTTAGCAATTCGCTGGAAAATAGAAATGTTGATTGAGATATTGGATTGATTCTAATTTAGGATTGCCTAAAATCAATTGTGGATTTGAATGTACCTTTACCCCTATGATTTTCATTTTCGGAATTGATAGTATTAAAAAAGAAATTGGACCCGTTGAAGAAAAACTTTGTCCACATTGTTCCAATAAAAAACATTGGCTTCTTCAGAAATCAAGTAGAATGTTTAGCCTTTTCTTTATTCCACTCATCCCCTTTTCTACAAAATATTACATCCACTGCCCAATCTGTAATTATGGCTTTGATGTTAAGGATGATGAATTACAGAAAAAAAGAAGCCTTGCACAGTTAAATATGGAGGCCTTAAATAATGACCTTTCCGAAAAGGACTATGAAGAAAAATTAAACAAGCTTTAATTATGAGAAGACCAAAAGAAGGTGAGTTCAATGAATTTTACAGCCATTATATAGGATTAACGAGGGGTGCAGACCTACTTCAAAACATTCAAGATAGTGGGGATCGATTGATTAATATATTAAATGAGATCGGAGCTGAAAAGGGGAATTATTCCTATGAAAAAGGCAAATGGACAGTAAAACAATTACTTCGACATATTATTGATGCCGATTTTGTTTTTCTATACCGATTGGTGGCAATTGCAAGAAAAGACAAAAGCCATTTACCAGGATATGAACAAAACGATTGGGCAGAAAATGCTTCTGTAGAAAATATTGATTTAACTGAATTAATGGAGGAATTTACTCTTCTAAGAAGGCTTATTATTAGAGCCGTAAAAGGACTAAGAGAGGAGGATTTGAATGAAATTGGAACAGCAAGTGACAGTCCAACCTCGGCTCTAGCGCTAGGATTTATGATTGCTGGACATAGTTTTCACCATTGTAATATTCTTCAAGAAAGATATTTATGAAAATCCTTTATTCCATAATGACCTTGGCTTTTTTATCATGTAGTCAAAATCCTGAAGTTGAAAGAGAAAGCACAAGAGATATTGAAAAAGTTGAATCCTTAATGCAGGCACAACAAACAGCTTGGAACGAAGGAAGTTTGGAAGATTTCATGCTGCCTTATATAAAATCCGACAGTCTTGTTTTTATTGGAAGTAAAGGATTAAACTACGGTTGGATGAAAACACTTGCCAATTACAAGAAAAGCTACCCAACAAAGGAAAGAATGGGAAAGCTACTTTTTGAAAATCAAAAAATTGAGAAAATCAATGATGCCGCCATTTGGATTGCTGGAAGGTGGAATTTGTTTAGAGATAATGACACCATTAATGGAAGTTATCTTTTGGTTTGGCAAAAGATAAATGGAGAATGGAAAATTGTTGCCGATCATTCAAGTTAGAATCAATTTGAAAAGGATAAAATGAAGATTAGTGGTTTTACTTTTGTTAAAAATGCAGGAAAGCTTTTTATTCCTGCAAAGGAGGCTATTTCTTCGATTCTACCTATGGTGGATGAGTTTATTGTTGTTTTAGGAAATTGTGATTTGGATGATGATACGGAAAAGCAAATTCTGAGCTTAAATTCCAATAAAATTAAAATTATTCCCTGTATATGGGATACCGATAAATTTCCAAAAAACACCATTTTTGCCCAACAAACAGATATCGCCAAAGAGGCTTGTTCTGGAGACTGGTTGTTTTACCTTCAATGTGACGAAGCCCTTCATGAAAACTTTATTCCCAAGGTAAAAAAGGCATTAATCAAATATCATAATGACAAAAGGGTTGAAGGTTTAGTTTTCAATTACAAACATTTTTGGGGAGATTTTGAACATTATAATTCTTCACATACATTTTACTCCAAGGAAATACGAATTATTAGAAACTTGAAGCAAATTCACAGTTGGAAGGATGCGCAATCCTTTAGGTACCATGAAGAAGAATTCAATTACCAATTTGAAGATTACCAAAAAAAAGAAGGAACAAGGAAATTAAACGTGGCATTAATTGATGCCGATATTTATCACTATGGTTGGGTAAGACCTCCCGAAATGATGAATAAAAAAAGGAAAACAGCTAGCGGCACCTACCATGGTAAAGATGCTGCTCAAAAGAAGTTTGAAAAAGAGGAAGTAGGATTTGACTATGGACCTCTACAACTGGTTAAAAAGTTCAATGGAAGTCACCCTTCAAGTTTTAAAAAATGGGTGAATGAAATCTATTGGAAGGATGAGCTTCAATATTCGGGAAGAAGAAGAAAAAAAGCCCAAACATCTAAACATGAAAAACTAAAATACAGGATTCTCACTTGGATAGAAGGCCATATTCTTGGCGGTAAACGATTAGGAGAATTTCAAAATTTTAAAAAAATAAAATAATTCACGGAACGGCTAAAGTTTAAATAAAAAAACAATGAAAAGCCTAAACATCCCAGATACTAGTTTACCGAGGGTGGTAATAGTAGGCTGTGGTTTTGGAGGATTAAGCCTCGCTAAAAAACTCAAGAAAAAACCATTTCAAGTGGTGATGATTGACAAACACAACTATCACACTTTTCAACCTCTTCTATACCAAGTAGCTACAGCAGGATTAGAACCTGATTCCATCGCCTACCCTATTCGAAATATTTTTAAAGGTCAAAAGGATTTCTATTATAGAATGGCTGAGGCTACAGAAATAAAGTCTGAAGAAAAACTGCTGTGTACAGATATAGGCGAAATTGAATATGATTATTTGATTATTGCCTCTGGGAGTTCTACCAATTATTTTGGTATGAAAGATATGGAGGAAGGCAGCATGCCAATGAAGACCGTCCCAGAAGCCCTAAACCTAAGAAGTTTGATGCTGCAGAATTTTGAGGCCGCTTCACTCACAAACGACCTTGATGAAAGAGAAAGGTTAATGAATTTTGTAATTGTTGGTGCGGGTCCAACTGGTGTAGAATTAGCTGGTGCCCTTGCAGAATTAAAAACCCATGTTTTACCAAACGACTATCCCGATTTGGATTTCAGGCGAATGTCAATCCACCTTGTGGAATCAGGAAATGCCGTTTTAGGGCCAATGAGCGAATCTGCCCAAAAAAATGCTCAAAAATATTTAGAGAAACTAGGTGTAAATGTTTGGCTGGACACGAGAGTAGAAAAATATGATGGCGAAAATGCACAAACCAATAAAAAATCCCTTCCTGCTTCTACCTTAATTTGGGCTGCCGGCGTTAAAGGGAATATTCTTAATGGACTTGCAGAAAACACCTTGAATAGAGGCAGATATATCGTAAATGATTTCAATGAACTTCCAAATTACGAAGGAATTTATGCCATTGGAGATGTAGCAGCAATGATAAGTGAGGAGAAACCATTTGGAGACCCAATGCTTGCTCAGGTGGCCATTCAACAGGGAATAAATGTGGCCAAGAACTTTATAAACATTACAAAAAATAAAAGCCCGAAACCCTTTAAATACAAAGATTTGGGGACTATGGCCACGGTGGGAAGGAACAAAGCTGTTGCAGATTTAAATGGAGTAAAGTTCAAAGGATTTATTGGATGGTTATTGTGGATGATGGTTCACCTTATCGGCCTAGTAGGCTTTCGTAATAAGGCAATAGTATTGTTTAATTGGTTTATCAATTATTTCTCCTACGATAAAAAAATCAGACTCATCATTAGACCAGTGGAAAGAAAGAAGTAAATCCTCTTTCAACAAAATTATTTTTAGTAGATAATAATTTGTTATTTGCGGGCTTATCCTTAAACAGGGTGAGGAATGCTTCTGGATGAAGAAGCTTTTTCCAACAATTAACAAAACTGCCACCATTGCCAATATTCAATAAGGGACTACTTATTCTTTTTTGATATGTGTACTTTAAGCTACATACCCGTAGATGAAGGATACATTTTCACCCACAACAGGGATGAGCGGATGGATCGATTGTCATCCAAAAATATTGTCCAAAAACAATCTGGAAAAAGGACGATTTACTTTCCTCAAGATTTGGAAGCAAATGGCACATGGATGGCTTATTCCCCTAAATTTAGATCTGCTTGTATTTTAAATGGAGGCCAAAAAAAATACTCCCGAAAAACTAGTTATAGAAAAAGCAGAGGATTAATGGTTTTAGAAAGCTTTGAAGCTGAAACTGTTGAAGATTTTTATTTGAATTACAATTTTACTGACATTGAACCCTTTACTTTAATATTGAAGGGTGAAAATGAATTCTGTGCCCTTATCCATGATGAAGATTCTACCCATCTAAAGCATTTTAATCCTTCCGAAAAGTTGATTTGGTCTAGCACTACATTGTACTCGAGTGAGGTAAGGCAAAAAAGAGAATTGTGGTTTGAAAATTGGATTTCGGGTGATCCCGGATTTACTCCAGAAAACATTTCAAAATTCCATAGAAGCGCTGGAGAAGGAAAAGAGGAAAGCGACCTTATAATGAGTAGATGGGGGATTTTAAAAACAGTGAGTATCACTCAAATTATAGAAACTCAAGACAGCAAAAAAATTAACTATTGGGACTTCATAGGCGATGCCCAAGATTCAATTGAATTTATTTCCTAATATGAATCTAAGGGATACTATACGAACCAAATCAATAAAAGTAAGCCATTGGGAATACTGGCCTTGGCAACTTGTTTATGTGCCCATTTTTATTCAATATGGATGGCAAAGTATTAAATATGGGAGTTTTGCCTACCCTACTATTATTAACAGACCTTATATGGAGTTTGGTGGTATTGTAGAGGAGTCCAAATGGGATATGTATTTGAAAAGTCCAAAAAACAACACGCCAAATACAGCACTATTACCAAGTCTATATGAAAAAGAGGAGTGGGAATCTTTTCTTGAAAAGCACAATTTAGAATTTCCTTTAATTGTAAAGCCGGACCTTGGTATGAGAGGAAAGGGTATTCTAAAAATAAATGGAATTGAAGAGCTTATGGAATTTAGGCCATGCTCAAAATATAAGTTTCTTATTCAAGAATTTCTTAGTTATTCTAATGAGATTGGACTATTTATATTTAAAAACCCGAAATCCGATCAATGGCAGATAAGCTCAATAATGGAAAGGAAGTTCCCTACCATTATTGGGGATGGAAAAAATAACATTGAACAGTTAATTCGAAAAAACTCGAGAACCTTTTTACAATTAGATCGTTGGAAAAGCCAGGAAAGATTTGATTTTGGAAAAATACTTCGGGAAGGTGAAGAATTGAAACTCGATCATATTGGGAACCATAGGTTGGGAACTAAATTTATGGATGTTCAGTTCCGTAATAATGAAGCTCTTTTAAAATCCATTACTAAGTACTGCGAACAAATTGAAGGTTTGGAATATGGACGATTGGATATTGTTTTTAATTCTTGGGAAGAATTGAACCAAGGAGAAAACTTTTCTGTAATAGAAATTAACGGTGCAAATGCCGAACCATCTCATATTTACGATCCAAAACATTCTATTTTCTACGCTTGGAGTGGTTTGTATTTCCACTTTCGAATGCAGTATCTCATTGCGAAAAAAGCGCGCAAAAAGGGACGAAAAGCGGTCTCTCAAGCAAAGGCTTGGTCTCTTTTAGGAGGCTATAAACATACCATGAAAGATTTAGATTAAAATTTAATCACTTGTAAATCAGGGTTTAGAAAAATATTATAGTACTTTGTATTGCATAGTACCTTCTTTTATATATATCTTTGCATAGCAAACAAACTAAATCTATATCCATGAAAAAACTATTTATTATCCTGTTGGCCTTTTCGGCTAGCTTTTCAATTCAAGCACAAGACGAAACCAAATTCAAAGAAGTATTTGGGAAATACGCAGCTCGCGATGATGCCTTTTCCCTTTCCTTAAACAAAAAAATGCTGGACGCCATAGACATGGATTTCGATTTTAAGGATCAAATCAAGCATATTAGTGGGGATATCCTTCAAATTAAATTTATTGTTTTTGGTGAGGAAGAAGAAGGAGCCAAGCTGATTCAATCTTTCTCAAAAGAAGTATATGCCCTAGGATTTAAAAGGATTCCCTTTGATATTGAGGACACGGAACTCCAGGTTTTTAAAATGTATGGAAACAAAGAAGGAGATTATTTTAAGAACATTCACCTCTTTGTATTGGACAAAAACTTTAGAGCCTATTTTATCTCCATCAACGGAAAACTAAAAATTAAAAACGAAGCCTAATGAATATCGAAAACACTAAAGCTCAGATGAGAAAAGGTGTTTTAGAATTGTGTATTCTCTCCCTCTTAGAAAAAGAAGATGCTTATGCGTCGGACATTATAGAGCATCTTAAAAAAGCGAAAATGATTGTGGTAGAAGGAACTTTATATCCCCTACTCACCAGACTAAAAAACGCCGATGTTTTATCCTATAGATGGGAAGAATCCAAATCTGGACCACCAAGAAAATACTACACATTAACCGATTACGGTAAGAAAATACTAATAGAACTGAATGCTACCTGGAAAGATTTGGTAGAAGCTGTGAAACGAACCACAAACAAGACCTCTTAACCATGAACAAAACACTGAACATCAATTTAGGTGGATTAATTTTCCATATTGATGAAGATGCTTTTCACAAACTGGAGCAATATTTAACCACCTTAAAACGACAATTTTACAACTCCCAAGGGGGAGAAGAAATTATTAAGGATATAGAAGTAAGAATCGCTGAATTATTCAAAGCCAGAACTTCCGAATCGAAAGAGGTAATAGCTATTTCCGATGTGGATGAAGTTATTGGAATTATGGGCAAACCAGAGGATTATTTAGATTCTGAGCCTGATGAGCCTAATTTCCAAGGAAGCGCAGCTCAGTATCAAAGAAAATCAAAACGAATTTTTAGAGATCCTGAGGAAAAAATTCTGGGTGGTGTTGCTGCAGGATTGGCGGCATACCTTGGAATTGAAATCCTTTGGATGCGTATCATTTTTGTAATTCTGGCATTTAGCGGTTTTAGCATTCTATTCTATATTATTCTTTGGGTAGTTATTCCAAAAGCGAGGACTACTGCAGAAAAATTACAAATGCGTGGGGAAAGGGTAAATGTCTCCAACATTGAAAAATCTGTAAAGGAAGAGTTTGGAAATATTGGCGACAATATGAAAGAATTCAGCAGAAAAGCTGGGGAATTTGATTACCAAAAACCAGCCGCCCACCTAGGTGATCTTATTAGAGATATAATGGGATTTATAATCCATATTGTAAAACTTTGCTTTAAGTTCTTTTTCAAGCTAATAGGTTTTGGCTTTCTAGCCCTAGGGTTTATTGCGCTTCTTGGACTTCTTGCCGCCTTTTGTAGTGGATGCTCTCAAATGTTTTATGGA